>SOKD01000129.1 GCA_004376305.1 Candidatus Cloacimonadota bacterium
CTCCAGTGAATTACTTACTAAGCATTAATTCATACAGAGCAGCTTTTATGAAATCACACATTCCGCTGGCTGTTCTAAAATTCTACTCATACTGCTTCTTTCAAATTACTCTGAGAGCACAAACCTGATTGGATAACTAACCCGTACTTTTACAGGTTTGTCCCTCTGCTTTGCAGGATAGAATGATGTTTTGTACGCTGCATCAAGTGCAGCCCTGTCCAGTTCAGGATGTAATTTCTTTAAGATCTTCGCCTCGAGAACCTTTCCGTTCGTATCCACAAGCAATTGAAGAATCACCGTTCCTTCTATCCCTGCCGTCTTTGCAATTTTCGGGTAGCTCGGTCTTACAATATTCCTTGGACGGGGTGGTGTATCGTATGCAACAAATTCAGGCGTCTCTGCTTCCGGTTCTATTGGCATCTTATCAAATGTCTCAAAGTCTGCAGTCTTCTCAATCGTTGCAGCTTCTATCTCCTCTTCACTTTCTGCTTCCACTGGCAACTGAGGTTTCGGTGCCGGGGGAAGTTCCTCAATTGCTTCAAGTTGCTCGGGTTCAACCTCAACCTGTAAGGCTTTATCCACTCGCGGAACATACGGATGCAGTGTGTAATGAGGAGCGAATAAGAAACCAAGAATAAAAAATAAAATTGCCAGAAGCAAACCTGTTCTGACGGACAGAGGAAACCTTTCCTGCAGGTCAAAAATAGTGCTTTTTTTCATTGGCTCACCCTCTCATCTTGTCGGTTGCAAGAGAAACACGGAGAGCACTTGCTTCCGATAATTGTTCAAAGATCTCACCCACAATATCATATTTAGTGTTCTCGTCAATTCGAAGAGATACTATGGTACTTCGATCGATCTGCATCTTTTTTGCCATGATTATGGAGACCTGCTCAATCCGGTAATGGTTATCATCTATTGAAATTGATTGTCCTAATACATAAATATGAACAATACCTTTGTTCGGGAGCTTATGTCCTTCCTCTGCCTCGGGAAGCTTTACCTCAAGCCCCCTTTCCGCACGAAATACCGTTGTTACCATAAAGAAAAAGATCAGAAGAAATGCAATATCTGCCATAGAACCAGTTGGAATACCTGCAGTTTCTTCCTTTTTCTTAGAAAAACGCATCTTTATCTCCTCATAAGGGATTACTGGCTTTTGGGAAGCCCCTTTGGCGCAAAACTGATCCTCTCCGCGCCACCGTGTTTCAATTTATCAAAAACCCTCACCATGTAATCATACTTTGCAGCAGGATTTGTTTTAATGGAAAATATAAGGCTGTCATTTGCAGCAAGCATTGCCTTCGCCCTGTCAGCTATGTTGGCAAGTTGTACAGGTTCTCCATCAATCTTTACATCCCCTGTTTCATTAATATATACCCGGGCAAGATTTGATTTTCTTACCTTTATTTCTTCCCCACGTTCAGGAAGCAGTATCTGCAATCCCATCTCATTACTGAAGATGGTACTGACAAGAAAGAAAACGATAAGGAGAAAAGCGATATCAGCCATTGATGACGTGGGAATTTCAGCCTGACTCTGCCGCTTCTTTCGGAGTTCCACCTTATCCTCCCTTCTCCTCCTCTTCTAAGAGAAATTCTATCAAGCTATTTGATGCCTGTTCCATTGCTCTTGTATAGGCGTTTATCCTTGATGTGAAGAAAACATGAGCGGATGCAGCAGGAATTGCAATTACCAATCCGGTTGCAGTAGTAATGAGAGCCTCTGAAATACCGGAGGAAACAAGTACGGGGTCAATGGTACCGGCTGCAGCAATGGCATCAAATGCTCTTATCATTCCTGACACAGTGCCAAGAAACCCCATAAGCGGGGCAACACCAGCGACTGCTGCGATAACGAGCATTCCCCTGTCAAGAAAGGTAAGTTCAACAGAGCCTGCTGCAGTAATAGATTCCTCAAGTATTGTCTTCATATCACTTGAGCCTTTGTATTTCTCGTATTTCTCAAGTGCTGGAGTGAATATTCGCGCTACAGGACTTGGATTCTGGTTACAGAGCGCAATAGCATCTTCGGTACCGCCCTGTTCGAACGCCTGTTTAATGTAATCAACAAAGAGAGCTGGATTTGCTCGTGCTCGGGTTAAGGTGATGAGTCTCTCTATAATGTATGCAATACATATAAGAGCAGCCAGGAGCAGTGGCCACATCGCCCATCCACCTCGGTTAAAAAGATCCAGCATTTACCTCCTCCTTTCAGTTTGTTTATTTAGAAACTGTATCCAAGTGAAAACCCAATAAACATATTTCTTCTCGGTTGCCAGTTAAGCGGGTTCAGATCGTACTCTGTCGGATGGATTGCCTTTATTGTGACCCCATCGGGCTCATACTCAATATTAGCTTTATCTGAAACATCCGGTCTTCCAGTTTCGGAATACACTCGCAGAATGTTAGTTCTATCAAAGACATTTCTAATCTCAACAAGGAATTCATAGCGTAATGGACCAAGGAAGAACCACTTCGTTGCTTTTATATTTGTGCTGGTTGTATTTGGCTTTCTAGCCGAATTCGGGATTACCCTCCCACCCTCTTCAGCTTCGGCAGGCGTATAGGGGAATCCAGTAGCAAATTGTGTTAGTATATTAATACCCCATTTATCCGGGAAAGACAAACCCAAGAGAACGGGGAATTCACCGGATGCAGACCTTAAGTCAACAACCGTGCTAATTGAATGTCTCTGATCCCAGTCAAGAGGATATTCACGAAGCGGCAGTGGAATTCCCTGATAATCATAGTCGTAACCCTGTCTATCGGATGAACTCTTACCCATTGCCCACATAAGGCTGTAATCAAACGATAAAGAAACAAAACGCTGGGGACTTCCATCGAAATGCAGCTCGACACCCCGTACGCTCCCATAGTCCTTATTCACCCTGATCTGGTACGTAAAGGGCGCGTATCCTCTGCTCTCAGTGTCAATTAATTTCCGAATGTCTTTGTAGAAACCTCTTACTTCCATCTTGGCTCTATTACCGAATGCATGGACAACACCTATTTGGTAGGCAATTGTCTCTTCTGAATGAAGATTCGGGTTCCCGTACAATCGTATTGCGCTACTGAACTGCGTCGTATCCTGATAGAAATACTGGAACTCTGGTACCTGGGAGAAATGACCGTATGAGAAGTACATTTTATCAAACTCTGAGATGGGGAACGAAATTCCAAATCGCGGACTTAAACGAATCTCGGTACCAAATAATGAAAATTCCTCTTTTCTCACTTCCTCTACTTCCGGACCTGCATAAGTAAAATCAAGCCTGAGACCCAGATTAATGATCATACCTTTTGTTTCAATCTTATCCTGGATATAGTATGCACCGGATGCAGGATGCCGTGTAAAGTAATCCCTGAAGATTCCCCTGAGCGGCCAATCACCAGGGGGTAACGGATCTCTTGACTCATCCATGTACCAGGGGTACTGAATCTCCTCATGCTTCATCCTGAAACGCTTAAATTCAAAACCGGTTTTCACATAGTGAACTTTGGTGATCTGACTTGTTATATCACCCTTGAAGGTCAGGGAATTTGTGTACCGCTTATGGTACTGAGCCCATTGGTCGAAACCGTAATCATAGAACTGGTCTCCTTCAACATTATCTCGTATGCCATTTCCATTG
>SOKD01000118.1 GCA_004376305.1 Candidatus Cloacimonadota bacterium
AAACAATTACAAGGTCTACCGCATTATCATCTCCCCCGGCTGCCAAGCTCTGCCATTCAGGAGCATGTGGATCAGCAAACTTAATAGTGGAAACACCATCCTTTCCTGCCGCTAAATAGGCAAATGTATCCCTAATGGCAACAGTAAGAGCATTTCCATGTGCGCTGCTTTCTCCAACCAGAACAGGATTTTCTTCATCAGTAAGATCGATAATGGCAAATCCCCCTTCACCCTGGGCAACGTAAGCAGTATCTCTTCGAACGAGAACACCACGTGCATAACCCATTGTCTGGTAGGATGCAACAATCCTGAATGGATTGGTATCCATAAAAAATTCAGCAACGGTTGACCACTTCCCCCACTCTTCGTCCTCGGTCTTTACCCGCACCCTCCAGTAGTACAGACCATCAGAAAAAGCTGTGTCCGGGACAAAACTCTCCCCGGTTATGCTTGAATCATCGGCGACAACCGTGACAAATGTATTATTATCGTCTATTTGAATCCGGTACTTTTGAGCAAATGGTATGGCATTCCATGTAAACGAAGGCATGTTTGTTGTAACGGTGTCATTAACAGGACTGAGTGGTATCGGAGTGCCAACTGCCATGGTAAATTTATTTATTTCCGACCATACCTCCCAACTGGAATGTTCCTGCCGTACACGGACCCTCCACCAGTATTCCTGATCACTCAATGATATTGGACAGACATATAATGCCGATGAAATGAGAGAATCATCAATCACCGGTGTATAGAAGGTATTCCTATTATCAATCTGAATCTGGTATAAAAACCCATAGGAAACGGCATTCCAGGTAAATGTCGGTCTTGTTAGGGTAACAATCTCATCCCTTTCAGGTGATTCGAGGGTAACAAATTCTGGCTCGAGTGGATTTTTCCGTCTCCCACAATTAATGGCGATAAAAATGAGAATTATACACAACACAATGCATAGTTTTTTCATTCAAGCTCCTTATTTTGTTGTTATTCTATCACTGTCTTTTTTAAAAGTCAAGGAAATTTAACACTCTGCTCTGGCAAAACAAAGGTAACCATGATAATCTCAGAATTTACGGTGGAGGAAGCAAACATTTTGCTTGACAAGACCATTTGTTTTTGATAGTATCCCGAACTGTAGCATTGAGTCAATGCAAAAGGATATAAATATGAGTGCTGTATTCTTCATTCTCTTCTCTTTTTCAATCTTGTTCGTTTTCAGTTCCTGTTGTACATACAGTTTCACGGGTGTAACAACAGGGATCAAGAGCATCGCCATCCCCACATTTGAAAATGAATCGCTTAAGTACGGGCTTGAGGATACTTTTACAAAGGCAGTAACTGACGCTTTTATTGAAGATAACAGGCTGAAGATAGAGAATGAAAAAATTGCAGATGCTATCCTCCACGTGACCATTAAATCATTTGAAAGAAGTCCCTATTCCTACGATGAAAGTGAAAATATTAAGGAGTACAAAATAGCAATTTCAGCAAGTGTTTCGCTGGCAAAAAAGGAGAGTGAAGAGGAATTATTCAAGTCGAATAACTTCAGTGAGTGGGCTACATATTATCCCTTAACGGAAGTTGAAGAAGACGGGATAGATAGGGTTGCTCAGAAGTTCTCAGACAAAATTTTGAGAAACATACTTGAATCCTGGTAAAACTTGATTCCTGTTCGTGACACAAAGAAAATAACCAAAAGGAGGAACAATGGGTGAAGAGGAAAAAAGCGGATATGAGAAACAACTGAACACAGGCGAGGTCCTTTTCAAGGATGGAGATCCTGGTGACGAAATGTACCTCATTAAATCAGGAAAGGTACGTATATCAAAACCTGCAGGTGAAATAGAAAAAACGCTTGCAGTACTAAAGGAAGGTGACTTTTTTGGAGAAATGTCCGTAATTGATGGAAGCCCACGATCGGCAACAGCAATGGCTGTTGAACCAACTGAACTCGTCATTTTTGACAGGGAAGTCTTCATGAACCAGGTTAGGGAGAACCCGCTCATTGAGTATGTCCTCCATACACTTATACGAAGACTCAGGGAAACGGACGAGCAGATTAAATACTTACTCATCAAGGATGAAGAAAAGCGGCTCCTCGCAATGCTCCTGACAAAAGCACGTGAGGGAACTCAAACAGATAAGGGAATCCTCGTCAATTTTTCTTTCGCATATGATAGTTTTGCAGCAGTTGTGGGAACCACTGAGAAAAAAACAAGGGAGATTGTGGAAAATCTATTGAAGACAAAACTTATTACAATAGAAAGTGATAAGCTCTATGTTTCAAATCAAAGAAATCTTGAGGAATACTTAAGTTACATTACCTTGAGGGAAAAATTCTCAGTATAAAACTAAACAGTAAACACACAACATCCTCTGTAAAACGTTTGACAAACCTTCTTTGATTCTTGATCGAAAACAACAAAATTTGCATCTTTTCCTTCCTTGATCTCTCCCTCGTTATCAAAAGAAAATCCGGCAATTGCGCTGTTCTTTGTATAACACGCAATTGCTTCTTCCATTCTCATTCTCTGACAATCAAAGGGAGCGTTAACCGTCCCCTCAATACCCAGTAATGGTGAAAGTGGCATTGAGTCGGAACCAAACGCTACAATTATATCCCTGTTTTTCAGGAGTGCAACCGGGTTGTTTGTCCTGTATCTTTTACCAAGAACACGTTCATACATACCACCGTGCTGTGACCAGAGAAAAATAAAATTCGGCTGCATTGAAACAACAATACCGAGTTTTTCAATTTGTCTGATGTCGCATTCGTCAATGAGCTCACAATGCTCAATGCGGTGCCGGCAGGGATTTCCTTTCTTCACATATTTACAAAACGCATCAAGGACCTGCCTAATTGCTCTATTCCCAATTGCATGAATCATCAATTGAATCCCTGATTCCTCCGCATCCTTGACGAATTTTTCCAGTGTCTGTTCAGAATACATGAGTTTACCTTTGTTATCTGGATCATCCCTGTATGCAAACGTATTCGCAGCGGTTCGTGCTCCTATGGAACCATCAGCAAAGATTTTCACGCCACCAAACCGGATCCTGGTGAACTGAAAATTGGGTTGTCTGACTCCACCAAGGTCATTAACCGGAATGTACAATTGCACATTCAATGTCAATTCATCATCAGAAAGTTCTTCATAGAATTTGGCAGACTGCAACTTAACAATCTCATGAATGGAAGTGATGCCAAGACTGTTGGCTTTCTTAATAGCCTTTTTCAATCCTTCTCTCACTTTATTTTCATCCGGTGGAAAGATCCTGGAGAGATTCAAAGGAACATCCTCCTTCATAATGCCTGTTTTTCTATCAACACCCTTCCACGTATCTGGAATTCTTTTTAAAGCCTCTGTGTTGGCAACTGCAATATGTCCGCAGATCCTTCGAATGATCAGGGGATGAGTGGGGGCTACACTGTCCAATGTTTCTTTTTCAGGAATTTGGTTTTCCTTCCATCTACTCTCGTCAAAATCACTCGCTATGATCACTTTCCCTCTGTCATACTGCTTTACAGCACTTCTGACCATTTCAAGCAGTTCTTCCGGGCTTTTCGCATTGGAGAGGGCTGGTCTGGTCATGTTGAGCCCCTCCTGAAGCAAGTGAGTATGTGAAT
>SOKD01000043.1 GCA_004376305.1 Candidatus Cloacimonadota bacterium
CAAGCGCTTTCAATTTTTTCATCGCAGACGAATGCTTTTTGAACGGATGAGGTTCAACCACCGTATGTATGAAAATATCAAGTGCTCGTTCGGCAACAACACGGGGATCAATGTTCTTGATACTTCCTGCAGCAGCATTTCGAGGATTTGCAAAGAGCGATTCACCGGACTTTTCACGCTTTTTATTGAGCTTCTTGAATACAGAGTTGGACATATACACCTCACCACGAACTTCAACAGTCGATAATGCTCCCTTCTTTTCTATCAGTCTTAAGGGAACAGCATGTATTGTTTTCAAGTTTCGGGTAATATCATCCCCGACTGTTCCGTTTCCCCGTGTGGAAGCGCACAATAGTTCAGCATTCCTATATTCAATGCTTACCGCAAATCCATCAAACTTGAATTCAACCGTGTATTCATACTTTCCCTCCCCAAGAATTTTAGCCACCCGTTTATTAAAATCTCTCATCTCATCGTCAGAGTATGTGTTTTCCAGACTCAGCATCGGAATTGAATGCGTAACTGTTTTAAATCCCCCTGTTAATTCTTCCCCAATTCTTTGCGTTGGAGAATTTTTCGTTATGAGTTCCGGATACCTTTGCTCAAGACCCTGCAATTCCTTCATGAGCATGTCATAATCACTGTCGGTGATTACAGGATCATTGAGCACATAGTATCGGTAATTATGGTAATCTATCTCATTTCTGAGCTTCTTAACCTTTTCTCTGATCATCTTTCCAATAGCCATATCTATACCTCAGTCATTCGTCATTGAGTCATTTGGTCATTGCGAATTTGTACTTTGAGCACGTATTCGATTTGTGTTTCTCTTCGCCGATACTCCGATACACCATTACTCCGAAACATTCCGTGCTTCCTCATCCGAGGAAGTCATTTCAAGGTATAGCTCTTCCAGATTCTTGTCTTCGCTCTTCGATATTTTTTTCAGCTCATCAAATGTGCCGACAGCGATTAATTTCCCTCTATTGATAATACCAATTCGTGTGCATATTTCTTCTGCAACTGAGAGGGTATGTGTGGAAAGAAATACAGTAACTCCCTCATTTGTTTTTTCTACAAGGATACTCTTCACGATCTTAGCGCTTTTCGGATCAAGGCCCACCATCGGTTCATCTATAACAATCAATTCCGGATTATGGATCAAACACGATGAAATAATGACCCGTTGTTTCATCCCATGCGAATATTCAACAGCAGGAAAATCAAGCCATTCAGACATCTCAAAAATCTTTTCGTATTGCTTGATATTTTCCTCTAATCGTTCTTTTTCCATATTGTAAATGTGTCCTATGAAATACAGAAATTCCCGACCGGTTAAATACTCGTACAGAAATGGCGTATCCGGTATATATCCCGTAATCCCTTTTGCCTCCTCATGAGCTTCATCAACAAAGATGTCACCTACTTTAATTTTCCCCGCGGTAGGAACAATAAGACCAACAAGCATTTTTATGGTTGTGGTCTTTCCTGCACCATTTGGTCCAAGAAAACCAAAGAGTTCACCTTTTTTAATTGAGAGGGTTAAATTGGATACAGCTTCGTGGCGCCCAAACTTCTTTGTTATATTATCAAACAGTATCACTTAAAAAGATTCAATAATATTTATATTCAATTGACCAACAAGTTTCACAACTTTGATAAAATCGAGTAACGTGCCTTCTTCGAGTTTTATGTGGGTAGCATCTGCACAATGTAATCCAAATGTAGGGTCACATGCAATCCATCGGCCCCAGTAGTACTCATTCCATGCATGGTAGTAGAATGCGCCATCTACATATACAATGCCAACAACAACTTTTGAAGGTACACCAATCGCCCGGACAAGCGCCGAGAACAGGACTGCATGCTCATTGCAATCTCCTACTTTTGTCTTGAGAACCTCTTTTGCGTATGGAATGCTGAACGTCGGTGCCTTCTTTATATTTTTGTAAACCCAATCCATTATTCTTAAAATATCATCATGGGTTACCTCGTTATTACCGCTTATTTCTTTCGCAAGCGAAATAAATTCATCATCATCACACGGCATAAATATTGTTGATGCAAGGTATTTCTTGAATTTCGCAGCATCAAGATCAGAAATAGAAAATCCTGAAACAGGTTCTACTACATCTATGGTAACTCTGCCGTTGCTATACTTTTGCCTTTCATCCGTTGGGAAATTATAACCTTCAGCCACACCTATCAAATCAGCAACAAGGTGTTTACTCTTTCGGGGATTCTTTATGCTCCCCTTCGGGTATATGGCATACGTTTCATAAATCTTCAGTCCTTCGAAACCCTTTGCAAAATCATCTATTTTATCAAGAGGTTCGCGTTTCATCGTTATTCCCATGGGGGAAGACTCCATAAGCAATTTCCCCTCTTCATCAAGATACAGCTTTGATTCTATTCCTATCATCTTTACTACCACCACATCAGTTTCGTATGTTTTACCATCCATGGTTATCGTTTCTTTCCCACGAAGGCAAATATCAATGTCAACAATTTTTTCAGATGTTGGCTCGAAGATTGCATAGTGATATACTGAATCTGGCTGGAGTTTCAACTCCTGGGCAACTCGTTCTATTGATCCCGGGATAAATGGCTTATCACCAATGGCAAGTACAACGCTTTCTTTTTCGCCAGCAGATTCGATAACAAGGAAAATTGAATCATTCTCTATTATGCCATTGGTTCTTACCGTATGAATGCCGCTTATAATTTCCGAATAGAATGTTTTTAATTTTAGATCCAAATCAGCTTCGGATACCGTATACGTTGTTACCTCCTGGCTTACCCCATAGGCAGAAATATTCATAAATGATTTTTCACTAATACGGAACCCCTGTTTGGTTTTTTCCTGTTTTGAAATACTGTAACCAATTTTCTCGCCATGTACATATATCCCATAACCACAGATATCCAGCTCAATGACATTTTCATCGAGTGCAAAACTGAAGTCTATATTCTTGCGTTTCTTAAAGGGAAACTTGAGCGCAAAAAGAATGGTAATTATCCAGGCTATGCAGATAATTCCGAAAATAAAGAAGAACAGTTTTCTCGACTTCTTCATACGCTATCCTTTTCTATTATTTTTGGTGAACCACACCTGTGAAAAGTTTCAGTATACTGGTAAAAAACTCAATGCTAACGAAACCAGGAGTTTTTTTCTTGCGATGTGCGTGAAATTCTATCTCTCTTTAGAACTTCTTTGTAAAACCAATACTTGTTCCCATCGTAATTTCACCATTATCGATCCTCAGGTGGAAACCACATTCATAATTCGTGCAAACCCAGGCTTTGTATTGAATCGTTGCGCCATCTCTGCCATAATCTGAAAGTGGAATAAGAATACCCTTATCGCATTTACTGCATTTAGGAAAAGATCCTTCCACGCTAACACCTCCCCTCAAAATTTATTGTGCCGAAGAGGGGAGTCGAACCCCTACATCCGCAAGGACACTGGACCCTGAACCCAGCGCGTCTGCCAATTCCGCCACTTCGGCAGCTAAAGCATTATACGAAAAATAGATGATAAAGTCAAGAGAAAACAAATCACGGAGACACCTGATTCAAGTTTTCGCCACAGATTTCCACAGAAATTTCGTTGTTTTCCCCCTT
>SOKD01000089.1 GCA_004376305.1 Candidatus Cloacimonadota bacterium
ATGCTCAGGGTGGTGAGCATGTCGAACCATTTGTAATTTGGTGCTTGTAATTTGTCATTTGATTTTTCCCCGATAAGTCGGGATTTCCGCTTCGCTCCACCCGGTTTATCTGGGTTAGGCATTCTTAAGGATTACTTCTCAAGACGGTAAATTATGCACGAATTGGGAATTGCAATGCAGATAGTTGAAATTGCAACATCTTCAATACCTGATGAAATGAAGAATGTGCAGGTTGAAAGTGTCAATCTGAAAGTAGGGAAATTGACTGCAGTTGTGCCTGAAAACCTTCGCTTCTGCTTTGACATTGTAGCCAAAGACACCCTTCTATCAGATGCAAAGCTTTATATTGAAGAGATACCGGTCGTTGCAAGGTGCAAGGATTGTAATAATGAGTGGACAATAAAAGAACCGGTATTTACATGTAAAAAATGTAAAAGCGGTTCAATAGAGATTATTTCGGGCCGGGAGCTTAATATTGAATCAATAGAATTGGCAGATGTGTAAAAATTGGTGAACATGCAACTTATTCTTATAATAAAGATCTCAGAGGATTGACATGGAAATAAAAGTAGTTCGTAAAGTTCTTGATGTTAACGATACAATGGCGGAACAAAACAGGAAAATGTTTTCTGAAAAAGGTATTTTTGTCCTTAATGTGATGAGTTCCCCCGGATCCGGCAAGACCGCTATCCTTGAAAAGACCCTGTCATTTATTATGCCGGATATTAAAAGTGCTGTTATTGTGGGAGATATCTGCACCTCAAATGATGCTGACATACTTGCCAAAACAAATGTACCGGTTGTGCAAGTAAATACAGGCGAGTTCGGCGGTGATTGTCACCTTGCCGCCCATGTAATAGGAAATGCTGCAAACAACCTTGACCTGGACGACATTGATTTCTTGATTGTGGAAAACGTTGGAAACCTGGTATGCCCTGCTGAGTTTGACATCGGTGAGAGTGCACGGGTAGTGGTCCTTAGTGTTACAGAAGGCGAAGATAAACCTGTTAAGTATCCCCTTATGTTTCGTGAATGCAACGCAGCACTACTAAATAAAGTAGATTTGTTACCCTATCTTGATTATGACAAGGAAATGGCCATAGGATACATTCACCAGATTAATCCTGACATGCCTGTCTTTGAAATATCAGCAAAGACGGAAGAGGGCTTTGACCCCTGGATCGATTGGCTAAAAAAGAAAGTGAGACAGATGTAAAAATAAGGTAATCAGTGATTGGTGATTACCGATTACCGATCACCTTATCATCCCAGAATGGAGACATTTCTCGCAGACGCTCAATAATCGGAGGAAGTTTTTCAATGATAAAGTCAATCTCTTCTTCGGTATTGTAAATACTCAAGCTGAAGCGGATCGAGCCGTGCGCCGCGGTAAAAGGCACCCCCATTGCCCGTAAAACATGTGACGGTTCTAAGGAACCGGATGTGCATGCAGAGCCTGATGAAGCGCATATACCAAACTCATCCATCATTAAAAGAATAGACTCACCTTCAACATATTCAAATGCTATACTTGTTGTGTTTGGGAGACGATTTTCCGGGTCCCCATTTATTATGGTATTCGGAATACGTTTTAATATCTCTGTCTCAAGCTTGTCCCTCAATTTTTTTACTCTGGTGTTTTCTTTGCCCAGATGTTCCATAGCCAACTCACATGCCTTCCCGATTCCGATAATGGAGGCAACATTTTCTGTCCCGCCTCTTCGACCACTTTCCTGATGCCCACCGATGATATACGGAGAAAACTTAGTGCCTTTGCGTATGTAAAGCACTCCGATACCTTTAGGCCCGTGAAGTTTGTGGCCTGAAAGGGAAAGCATATCTACTCCTGTCTTGCTGACATCAATGGGAATCTTTCCGATCGCCTGAACGGCATCGGTATGGAAAACGATCCCTCTTTCCTTTACGGTTTTGGAAAGTTCTTCGATTGGAAAAATCGTACCGGACTCATTGTTGGCCCACATTATGCTGACAATTGCAGTATCATCGGTCAGGTTTTCGTAAAGGTAATCAATGTCAAGCCGGCCTTTTCGGTCAACGGGAACAAACGTTACACGAAAACCATTTTTAGAAAAATATTCACCAAGGTTTTTTACGGCAGGATGCTCAACTCTAGTCGTAATGATATGTTTTTTGTCAGGATTCGAGAGTACGGCCGCCCGAATAGCTGTGCTGTCACTTTCAGTACCACAGCTAGTAAATACGATTTCCTCTGGGGCAGCACCTAATATTGTTGCGACTTTTTCGCGCGCTTCTCGTATCTTCCGACCTACGTTACCGCCAAAAGTATGCATACTGGACGGGTTCCCGTAAAATTCGCTAAAATAAGGAATCATCTCATCAAAAACTTCAGGTGCTACCCTGGTAGTGGCATTGTTGTCTACATAGATAACATTCATTATTGTACCTCCTCCACCACGAGTTCAGATGTGACAAGTTCTCTCAGCTTTGTTTCAACATAATTTTTTAGCGTAACCTGGGAAGCACTACAAGTTGCGCAAGTTCCACGCAGTTTAACAAGAACAATGTTTCCATCCACGTCGATCAGCTCGATATCACCGCCGTCTTTTTTCAAAGCCGGTTTGATATCACGATCTAAAGTCTCTTCAATCAGTTTGATCTTCTTGATATTTGTCAATCTTTCGGACTTTTTCTTTGCACGAGGTTCTTTGCCGTGCATAGAGTCAATGATTTCCTGGATTCTTTCGTGACAATTGCCGCAGCCTCCCCCCGCTTTAACATAATCTGTTACATCTTCAATCGTTGAAAGGTTATTTTCTTTAATAGCTCTTTCAATTTCAAGATCTGTTACCCCGAAACATTCGCATACAATTTCGCCCTCAACTTTTTTCTCTGTTTCACCACGGTAGTTGGCAATAGCCTGTTCAAGAGCGTCCCGTCCCAGAACCGAGCAGTGCATCTTTTCCTTTGGAAGATCCCCAAGATATTTTACAATATCTTCATTTGTAATCTTTTCAGCTTCCCTTAAAGAAAGACCTTTGATTATCTCGGTTAAGGCCGAGGAGGATGCAATGGCGCTTGCACATCCAAATGTTTGAAATTTTGCATCCTTGATCCTTCTATTTTCATCAAGTTTAAAAGTTAATTTCAGAGCATCCCCGCATGCCAGGGACCCAACTTCTCCCATACCATCGGCATCATCAATCACTCCCACATTACGCGGGTTAATGAAATGATCTTTTACCTTTTCTGTATATTCCCACATGATACCCTCCTATAAAATCTAACCGCTAAAACAGTTTAATATCTCATAATAGATTGTCTTATATTAATCATTATATTCCAAAAGAAAAGTAACCATTTGGCTGTAAAGAGAAATAAGAATATATAGTAACCGTTCACCGTTCAGAGGTTCAGGGTTTACGATTTTTTCATATTTTTACTTTTAATCTCAGTGCAAGCTCGCTCGGCTGATTTTAAGGCTCGAATGAATTCTGCATTAGATTCAAAATCAAAAACTTTAATTACCTTAATAGTTGAACTTTGAACTCTTAACCCTAAACAGTTACGGTGTAAGACCGTTTTAAATACCGAAGAAAACAAATAAACTCAGGGTTTGTTTCCGAATCGAATGCTTCC
>SOKD01000276.1 GCA_004376305.1 Candidatus Cloacimonadota bacterium
CGAAAACTCGCTTCGCCCAAACAGCCACCATAACGGAAAACACCCTTTACTACATCGGAATTAACTGCAACGGCAACGATATCTATAAAACGGAATATGCTCCCCGCGAATATGAGCCTGCGGATTGGCAGCCCAGTCCAAAACCCGACTTCTCTCTCGTAGAGAAGCAGACCAGAACCGGTGGTTATGCTGATGTACTGAAAACGCTCTTTCCAGCGGTGCGGGTACCCGTCTTATTCGCAGAGTATGATGAATACACCCGATGGTATTTTGGTGCACTCGTGGCTGGAGGAGATGCGACGGCTGAGAACTACTATTACGCATTCGTTGCGCATGATCCGGAGGAAGAATATCCTGTGGTAGATATGATGGTGGAATCACAGTTCTTTTCTCCCATCAGTGCCAGCTTCAGTTACAACAGCGGCAACCTAATATACGCAGGCATATACTATCAATTTCTTGCGCGACTTGCACCCGGCATCCGCCATACGACACTTTACACGGATGTTTATTCATTTGACAGCTTCAGAAGGAAAGAGATCTCTCCTGGCATCTCTTTCAGTTTCAATTACCCGTTCACCACCATAGCCTTTAATACCTGGTTCCCCTTCGAAAGAGAATCATGGCAATCGTCAATAGACAGAAATGCGCAATTCGCATCGATGACCATTAGTCAATCCATAAAGGACGGAGAATTATCCATTGCTTCGATTATCGGCTCAAACACCCAGGATCCCGATACCATGAGCTTACCCCTTCGCGGATATGATGACATTCCCGCGATAAGCGGACTGTTCGCCACTGCGGAATATTCCCATCGACTATTTTCAATAAGAAAAGGATGCTGGGATGTTAACATGTACCTCGAGGATGTTTTCGCTACGGTCTTCCTTGATTACGGGCTCAACCATGATAATGAATCATTTCTCTCTGCCGGTTGCGAATTAAAGGTTGAAACCAAAATGGCGTTCGGGTACATTCAATTCGTACAGAAAGTGGGCGTTGCGGTGAATAAAGATGAGGATGTAACAATCTACTATGGGTTCATGCCCGCGATCGAAAGCCCGTACCCAAAGAAAGAACATAGGGACCATTTCGGAATAAGAAACTAGTTTGCGCAAAAATCCTGGGATTTAATAAGAGAGCATACTGATCTAACCATAAAGGGAATACGTGAGTATTTCAATGTATCCGGTTGTGCAGTATCTCAGAACGCAAAGAATATTTCAGAAAATAGGACAGCTATGCAAATAACGAGAAGGCTGAGCAAATTACTAAAGAATCATTAACTTTTATTTCAAGACCTGACCCCAATATGATGCTCATTCTAAACATGTTGTTCTGAAACAATAAGTTCGATGAATTTCTCGACTATTCTCTCGTCCAGTTGGGTACCTTTAATTCTCGTTAATTCATCTATCGCTTCATGCTTTCTTTTTGGTTCCCGGTACGGTCTCTTTGAACGCATGGCGTCATACGTATCGGCAACAGCAAGAATTCGGGAGAGCAAGGGGATTTCGTTCTTCTCCATTCCATCCGGATAACCTTTTCCATCAATCCGTTCATGATGATGGTATACAATATCAAGAATATCCTGAAAATCGCTAACAGTACTTAATAATTGTCTGGCAACTGCCGGATGTTTGTGAATGTGTTTTCTTTCTTCCCTGGTAAGTGGTGATTTCTTATTCAAAACACCATCGGGAATACTTATTTTCCCTATGTCATGCAGGAGAGCAGCCTGTCTGAGCAATTCAATCTCTGATTCACGTAAATCCAGAGCATTGGCAATTTCGGTCGAGTATTTCATTACCCGTAATGCATGACCGGCAGTATAATGATCCTTTGCATCTATGGTTCTGGCAATGAGATTAATGAACTCACCATAGTCCTTTTTGGATTTTGCAACCAGTTTCTCGAGCTCTTTCTGGGAATCAATTAATGTACTGGAAATTATTGAATATTGAGAAAGAAATGTCCATGCAAATAAAATGGTAATAATAAAAATACCAAACACCATGCAGGGAGCGGCAAAGAACAGTAATACATGCTTATTGATAATTAAGCCTATTAGGTCCATAATACCGCATATCATACCAATGAAAATGCCGGCAATGAGAGGAGAATAGCGAGCGGTTGTTATGGGAAGTTTCTTTAACCGGGTTACAATATGAATGGAAAAATAAATACAGGTAATTGCAAGAATTGCAATAAAAAGGGGATATAGAATACCCTTGTCTGGCTCAAAGAAACCAAAAGAAGCAGTTGATTGATTGGTAATTATCAAGTTTGTAAAAGCTACCAGTGATAAAATGATCAGGGTGCTCATTCCAAGGGAAAGCTTCATGTTTCGATGAAAATGTGTTTTGGTGATACTCGATGTAAAAAGCGGAAAAGAAAACAAAAGACCGAAAATTCCAATATATTGAAATTTGTTCCAGAAAACGTTCCAGCTCTGTGCCTGGTTGCCCTGGAGATGAAATTGACCAAAGAAGAAAACTGCACCACAGAGAACAAAAAGGTCAGCGAATAAAAAATCTACATTCTTTCTGTCCCTGAAATAGAGATACAGTAAACCTACAAATAGCAATACGTTTACAATTGAAAATGCGAAAAGGATTTCTTTCATGAGCAAAGAATAGACTCCTTAATTATTTATTTGACCAATCCGCTCCCTGACAAGCGAAAAGTTAAAAGCGATATGAAAAGAGAAAAAGTGAATGTTTGCAAAATAACTTCCCTCTTGCAAGTATATTACTATATCACATTGGAAGCTCTGTGTCAAATTTAAAAAATTTCCTCTTCAGTTTTTCTCGTTGACATTGTGTTTTCCTTAGCATAAGCTCAGCTGGATGTATTGAACGAAAGGAGGTAAACCATGAAAAATGAAAAAGCAATGGAAGAAGCACAAAGTTTAGTAGATAGAACCAGTATATGTATGCTTGGGTCGATTGATAATGTAGGGTATCCGAATATTCGGGCAATGATAAAAATGGAGAATGAAGGTTTGCATACTATCTGGTTTAGCACCAATACATCATCGAGGAAAATCTCACAATTGCGCTCAAATCAAAAAACATGCGTCTACTTTGTTGATTTAGAGAAATGGATAGGATTAATGCTCATTGGAACAATTGAGATCCTTCAGGATACTGAATCAAGGAAACACCTCTGGCAAGATGGTTTCGAAAAGTATTACCCCGCAGGAGTCAACGATCCTGATTATTCCGTTTTGCGATTCACTGCACGTTCGGGAAAGTACTACCATGCATTAACACATGCAACATTCGAATTATGATTAAGCAAAGTGAATAAGGGATGAGTGATGCAGGATAGAGGATATATGTAAGAACCACATCAAGAACACACAATGAATAAAAAAAATAATAACGCTCTCAATAGTCCCTTAAAAGGATTTCTTTTCGCGCTGGCTGGTACTATACTTGTCTCCACAAATTTCATTACTGCAAAATATGGACTGAATGGCTTCAATCCTGAAACATTCAGTGTGATATGGACAGTATCAGCAACCATTTATGCATTTTTGATTGTAGTAGGAACAGGTCATTGGAAGGATCTGGCAATTCCAGCTTCTTCAGTAGTTATGG
>SOKD01000382.1 GCA_004376305.1 Candidatus Cloacimonadota bacterium
AGAGAGTAAAGGATACGCTGATGAAATTGCATGAAATAGCACCTCCAAAGGGAGCAAGAAAAAAGCGAAAAAGACTTGGAATAGGTCCTGCTTCTGGTCACGGCGGAACCTGCTGCAAAGGATCAAAAGGACAGAGATGTCGTTCTGGCTCCAAGCATTATGCATGGTTTGAAGGAGGGCAGATGCCCTTGCAGCGGCGAGTTCCAAAGCGGGGGATGACATCGCGAAATCGAAAGGTTTATCAAATCGTCAATATAAAGGCATTGAATAGATTTGAAGATGGTGCTATTGTGGATGCAACTCAAATGAAGAAAAAAGGTCTTGTAAAAAAGGAAAATCTGCCGATCAAAATTCTTGGAATTGGGCAATTATCAAAGAACTTGACAGTCAAAGCAGATAAATTCAGCAAGAAAGCCACTGAAATTATTATCTCCAGGGGAGGGAAGGCAAAGGTTAGCGGTGCTTGAAAAACTACTCAACATTTTCAAGATTCCTGATCTAAGGAAAAAGCTTCTCTTTACGCTCGGTATGTTTGTTGTATACCGGCTTGGAGGTCATATTACATTGCCTGGTATTGATGCTAATGCGTTATTGCAGCAATTCCAGCATTTAAGAGGAACCCTGCTTGGTCTATACGACATTTTCAGCGGGGGTAATCTGAGCAGAGCTACCATTTTTGCCCTTGGGATCATGCCTTACATTTCAACATCAATTATACTTCAGCTGCTTGGTGCCGTAATTCCGTACTACCAGAGGCTGCAAAAACAAGGTGAGGAGGGCAGGAGGAAAATAACACAGCATACAAGATATGGCACGGTTATACTGGCGTGCATTCAGGGATTGGGTATGAGTTTCATGCTTGAAAATCTTGGACCCGGTGTTGTTATAAATCCAGGATTAAGCTTTCGCTTGATCAGTGTTTTGACCATGACCGCGGGGACGATATTCATTATGTGGCTTGGCGAACAGATCACTGAAAGGGGGATAGGAAATGGTATCTCTCTCATTATTATGGTTGGTATTATAGCTCGGTACCCGAATGATGCAATAAATGCATGGAGACTTATCATAACAGGGGTTCATGGAGCATTTTTCTATCTTATTCTCCTTGTTTTTGTTGTTTTAATGACTGCAGCAGTTGTTTTCATAACCCAGGGACAGCGTCGAATACCTGTTCAGTATGCCAGGAGAGTCGTTGGAAGGAAAGTGTATGGCGGACAGAGTACCTTCATACCTCTTAACGTAAATGCTTCAGGTGTTATTCCCATAATATTTGCTCAATCCGTAATCATGCTTCCCACAACGGTTGTACAATTCCTGCCAAAAGCGGGGTGGATGGAAAATATCATGGCTGTTATTCAGCCAGGATATTGGCTGTACAATCTAACGTACGGCATCCTCATTGTTGTTTTCGCATATTTCTATACGGCAATTATCATCAACCCGGCTGATCTTGCTGATAACATGAAAAAGTACGGTGGTTTCATCCCCGGGAAGCGTCCCGGAGCAAAAACATCCGAATACATAGATCGGATAATTACGAGAATTACCCTTCCCGGTGCTGTCTTTTTTGCAATTATAGCAATTCTTCCAATGTACTTGATTGTTCACTTTAAAGTACCTTTCTATTTTGGTGGAACATCGCTCCTCATTGTTGTGGGTGTTCTTCTTGACACCGTGCAGCAGATAGAGGCTCAACTCATGATGAGGCATTACGAAGGTTTTCTGAAGAAGGGAAAGATAAGAGGAAGGCGTAGATAGCAATGGTTATAGTTTTGCTTGGTCCCCCAGGGTCAGGAAAGGGAACACAGGCAGAACGATTGAATGATAATCTTGGATTTTATAAGGTATCTATGGGAGATTTATTTAGAGAAGCAATAAAAAAAGAGGATTCGATTGGCAAGGAGGCGAAAGAGCAGCTTGCAAAAGGAAAACTCGTTCAAGATGCTACTGTTATCGAAATGGTAAGAAGAGAATTGAGAAAAGGAAAATCCAGGAAAAACTATGTTTTTGATGGGTTTCCCAGAAATATCAACCAGGCAATTGCCTTTGACAGCTTGCTTAAGGAGGAAAATAGGGAAATCGACGCCGTCTTCTATTTTAATATTCCTTTTGAAAAGCTTGTTAATAGATTGACAAGGCGAAGAATTTGTCCACGCTGCGGCGCGGTCTATAACCTTGAAACTGCACCACCGATAGAGCAAAATACCTGTGACCGATGCAATACACTGTTGGTCAGACGGGAGGATGACATTGAGGAAGTAATAAAAAGCAGATTCCAGGTTTATACTGATGAAACGGTGCCAGTTAAAGGTTATTATCAGAAGAGACACCTTGTCATCACGGTAAATTCAGGGACGAGCGAAGAAAGAGTGTGGCAGAATGTAAAGGAATACATTGAGAGGAAACTCCATGAGCACAGAACAAAAAAGGGGGGCAATGAAAAGCAAGAGTATTAAGGTGGACGGCACGGTAGTAGAAACTCTACCCAATGCGATGTTTAGAGTGAAGCTCGATTCAGGTCACATTCTATTGGCTCATATATCAGGAAAGATGCGAATGCATTATATAAGAATACTATCGGGAGACAGGGTAACACTGGAGCTTTCTCCCTACGATATGACAAGAGGAAGAATAGTTTACAGATACAAATAGAGGAAATAATGAAAGTACGCGCATCAGTTAAAAAGATATGCCCACATTGTAAGATAATCAAACGGAAAGGCAGAATCAGGGTAATTTGCCAGAATCCCAAGCATAAACAGCGTCAGGGATAAATGGTTTTGCAACAAGGAGGTATCTTTGGCAAGAATTGCAGGAGTTGACCTTCCGAAGGATAAGAGGAATGAAATTGCTTTAACATACATCTTTGGAGTTGGTCACACATCGTCAAAAAAAATTCTTTCCAGTACGAACATAGATCCTAACAGGAAGGTAAAGGATCTCGATGACAAGGAAGTTGATCAGATAAGAAAAGAGATTGAGAATAAGTATCCGGTAGAAGGCACACTACGCGTTGAGGTCTCAAACAATATTAAGCGTCTGATCGAAATTGGAAGCTATCGAGGAACACGGCATAAGAAGGGTTTGCCGGTAAGGGGACAGAGAACTCAAACGAATGCAAGGACAAGAAAGGGCCCCAAGAAAGGTTCAATTTCATTAAAGAGGAAAGCGAAAGCAAAGAAGTAAATAGAAGGAGGATACGAATACATGTCACCACAACCAAAGAAAGGTAAACAAACAAAGAAAAAGAAGGATACTGTCGAATCGACCGGGATTGCACACATACATGCATCATTTAATAATACCATTGTTACCATCACCGATAGAAAGGGTAATGTTGTAGCCTGGTCGAGCGCTGGTAAGGCGGGATTTAAGGGTTCACGCAAAAGTACACCCTTTGCTGCTCAACTCTGTGCTGCACAAGCTGCAAGAGAGGCTTTGCATCTTGGGGTTCGCAGGATTGAGGTATGGATAAAAGGTCCCGGTTCTGGCAGAGAAGCTGCCATTCGTTCTCTTCAAGCCAATGGATTGAAGATTGCACTCATAAAAGATGTAACTCCAATTCCTCATAATGGCTGTAGACCTCCGAAGAGACGAAGGGT
>SOKD01000037.1 GCA_004376305.1 Candidatus Cloacimonadota bacterium
GATGAAACCATTGCGGCAATTGCAACACCACCAGGGATTGGTGGCATAGCGGTAATTCGGCTCAGTGGGAAGAATGCCCTTATCATTACCGAAAAAATATTCATTGGAAAGGATTCACCCTGTGAGATGGAAAGCCATAGAGTTGTTTACGGAAGGATAGTTGAGCCAGAAAAAGAAGAAGAAATTGATGAAGTGTTGCTTACCGTGCTGCATGCTCCGCACACCTATACAGGAGAAAACACAGCGGAAATAAGCTGTCACGGAGGGATTGTTCCAGCCAGAAGGGTGTTAAGTGCATGCATCAGTGCAGGCGCAAGGCTTGCAGAAAGAGGAGAATTTACGAAGCGTGCATTCTTGAACGGGAAGATGGATCTTGCGCAGGCAGAAGCGGTGCTTGATATTGTATCTGCGAAAACAAAAGAAGGGCTTCGGAGTGCGCTTGAACAGCGTGATGGTGTTCTTTCCCGTAGAATACGTGGATTAAGGGATACGCTCGTATCAATTATGACCGATCTTGAGCTTTCGCTCGATTTTGCTGATGGAGATGTGGTGTTTCCCGAAATAAAAGCGATTGCTGAAAAAATATATAACGTAATAACGACCATGGAAGAAATGATGCAAGCGGGGAAAAGAGCGATCACATTCAGAGAGGGGGCGAGTGCGGCAATTGTCGGAAGACCCAATGTCGGCAAATCGTCGTTGCTCAATGCATTGCTTCTGGAAGAACGAGCCATAGTAACTCCGGTCCCAGGGACTACCAGAGATATCATAGAAGGGTGGATAAATGTTCATGGAATACCATTGAAGTTGTACGATACTGCCGGATTTCAGAATGCTGACAATGTTGTCGAGGCAATGGGAATCGAAAAAACACGGGAAGCAATTCAGAATACCTCTTTTGTACTTTTTGTCGTAGATGGTTCCGTTCCGTCTCAACAGGAGGATACAGAAATTTTTATGCGGGCAAAAGAGAAACCGCTCATTGTTGTTATAAACAAAATAGACCTTTCAAAACGCATAATTATTTCAGATATAACCGGTGGAAATTCCTATCCTGAATGCGAAGTCTCTGCCAAAGAGCATACAGGCATTGAACGCTTGAATACGGAAATCCTTGAACTCATTGGAGCAAAGGATTTCAAAGTTGATTCCGCTATTCCCACAAGAGCAAGGCATCTTATGCATATTACAGGAGCAGTAAGAAATCTGAAAGCCGCATATCAGGGGATAGGGGAGAACAGGAGTCCGGAACTGATTGCATACGATATACGGGAAGCGGTTCGATCTCTTCGTGAGATCATTGGTGAGGTAAATGCACAGGAAGTCCTCGACACTATTTTTCAGGAATTCTGTGTGGGTAAATGATATGAAAAATAAGATTGGTTATTTTTCGCTTGTGTTTTCAATTATTGCGATTGCCATTTCAATACTTACCTTTCTGAAAACGGGAGGGGTCTCCGATATCCGTGATCAGGTTGGGCTCGTGAGAAATGAGCTGAAAGCAGTAAGGATGCAATCTGAGTTACGGATGAAAAACCGCTCCGTGCTTTTTGAGGCACTCTTTTACCTCACTGATTCTGTTGATTCATTGAAGGCAGGAAATACCGAGGGGTCCAAACAACTTATTGCTCAATCTGTAGAGAAGCTAAAAATGGTGGAGAAGCAACTCAAGGGAAAAAAGAAGACGCAGCTTGAGAAGATCAGGGAGGACTTTGAAGAATTGAATCACACATTGAACAGCGAGGATTTGAGTTCCATTCGTGAACTGGAGCATCACATCAGAGTTTTCAGGATATTTGAGGAGAACCTGTAATGATTTTTATTGTACTCAATATTGTTATTTTACTTTTTTCGATTATCATCCATGAAATCTCACATGGTTATGCAGCGCTCAAATTTGGTGATCCCACCGCAAAAATGAATGGCAGGCTAACATTGAATCCAATCCCGCATATTGATATTGTTGGCACCATTGTATTGCCAGTGATGTTGGTGCTTATACAATCACCATTTCTCATTGGCTGGGCAAAACCCGTTCCTGTAAATCCAATGAATTTCAAGAACCCGAAGCGGGATATGATGCTCACAAGTCTTTTTGGCCCATTATCTAATTTTATGCTTGCAATCATTTTTTCGGTTTTTTATAGGATCACTTTTTTTCTTGGAGGAAAAGAGAGTATTTTTACTCAGGGATTTCAGTTTGGAGCAGCGATTAATGTGCTCCTCTTTTGTTTTAATCTTATTCCCATACCTCCTCTTGACGGTTCAAGAGTTCTTATGTTTTTTCTTCCTGATACGGCAGCGAGCATATTTGCGAGGATTGAACGTTTTGGTTTTGTAATTATATTTGGACTTTTTTTCTTAGGTGTTTTAGGAAATATACTCTTTCCTATAATGAATGTTATCCTTTATTTCTTACTAAAATCAGGTATATAATGCGAAAAACCAAATGGATCGGTATTCTGTTTCTTCTTTCTGTGTTTCTTTGTTGTGGAAAAAAACTACCCCCAACGTCACCGGATCGATGGGCACCAAAGGTGCTTAACGTAAAACCGGAGGATAAACATCATATTCGCGTTTTCTTCTCAGAAAGAATTGATACAATTTCACCTCAGAAATTAAGGAATTACAGGATTGTAAATCCGGAGACTGCTGAAACAACTGCGATAATCTATGCGGAAAGAACAAAGAAGGGTGATGAGGTTCTCTTGACCATACCAGAACTTGAGGAAAGGAAGTACGTACTGCAGATATTGAGCATCAGGGATCTCAAAGGAAATAAAATGAAGATTGCTGAGAGGGGATTCACACCGAGCAAAGACCTCGATACCATAAGTCCTCTCCTTAAGTATACGAAACCGTCGCGGTCACTAACTTCCGCTGCGCTTGATTCTGTTATCCTCATACGTTTTTCCGAGCCTATGGATACATCAATTGCGGGATTGATGGATTTCGTAACGACCAATATCGTACTGGATACGGCGTTTATCTGGAATGCGACGCTTACAGAAGTTATCATTCACTACAGGCTTATGCAGGATAAAGTAGGAAAAATATTTATCCTTCCCCGAATGCCTGACCTTTCTGGAAACCCGCTGGGTGAGTTGAGAATACTTACTTTGACCACCCATGATACTATTCCAAAGAACAGAATGAGTATTAGGATTACCAGGATAGAAGGGAAAACCAAAGAAATATATGCATTCCTGTCGTTTCCAGATACGCGGATGCTACAGGATATTGTGTCCGTTGATACAACCTTTGAATATTCGTTTTACTTCGCATCACCGGATACTTACCTTGTATCTATTATAGCTGAAAATCCAGATGACACGACGGGATTCTGGTGGGGAGAAGAGAAGATACTGTTTTTCCCTGATACAACAAGAAGTATGGACCTGTCGGTTGGTGTCGAATTCAGGGATCGGAAAACAATTCCATATCAACTGATGGACGTTTTCGAACTCCTTAATAAAAATGTAAATAGACGATAGAGTCGTAATTTCCTCAGTCACTATTTGATAACGGGTTTATATCATAACATCGATAACTAAAAAAATGTCATAACATCGATAACTAAA
>SOKD01000190.1 GCA_004376305.1 Candidatus Cloacimonadota bacterium
TTCGTGTCAATAACAAAACTGTATATCATAAAAAAAATGGGATAGCAAGGAAAATTTTATATTGCGAAGGATACTCTCTATCGAGAAACAGAAACTTTGCAAACGCACAAAAGAAAGATAGGGATAAAAAGTTCTTGCAAAACATTCTTCACTGTGATAGTATACGCAAAATTAAGGAGGTAGATGCCTTATGATGACTGAATTACGGAAAAGAATGTCAATTTTCCTCTGGGTTGTTGCAGCAGCATTTATTCTATTCATCTTCCTCCAATGGGGAATGAACATTACCGGAGGGGGAGATAAAGAACGACGGGTTGATACCATTGCAAAAGTTAACGGTACACCAATAAAGACACGGACATATGTGGAGAAGCTTTCTGCCATCTTAAACAACCTGAGAGATTCGCAAAACCTCACCTACATCGAACCATTAACTGAAAGACTCGTTGAAGAGAGTGCATTCGAAGAGCTGATTCGGGAGACCATCATACGGGATGAACTCAGAAAGTACAAGATCGATGTGACATACGCTGAGTTGATTGAAATTCTCAAGAACTCACCACCGAAAGAAGTACTTGAAGATAGTTTAATGTATACAAATGGAAAATTTGACCCTCAGAAGTACATATCCATTTTACTTAATCCTGCAAATAGGTACTTCCTTTACGAGCATACAAACAGAATTAGGGAATCCTATCCGATGACTAAACTCAATTCCATGCTCTTATCAGGAATAAAAGTGACACAACCAGAAATATTAAAATTTTACCAGGAAGAAAGTCTGAAGGTAAAAGTGACGTTTGTACCTTTCAGAATCGAGGACTATCTTGATAAAGTTTCCTTAAGTGAGAATGACCTTCAGGATTATTATGCCATTCATAAAAGCGAATTTGAAGAAAATGAAGGAGTTCACCTCAAAGCTGTTACTTTTGAAGTGAAACCCACTTTAACTGATCAAATGGAAGCAAAAAGAGAGATAGATGACCTTTATGAACTTTATGCGGGTGGTTTGAACTTTGACACCCTGGCAATTCTGTATTCACAGGATGGGAATTCAAATCAGAACGGTGGAGATATTGGATTCGTTAAGAAAGGTGACCTCGAGGAAGATTTCGAGCGTATTGTCTTCATGTTAAAAAAGAACAAAGTATCTGAGCCTTTCCAGACATCTTTTGGATGGCATATTGCAAAGGTCACAGAAATTAAAGGAAATGAACGAAAAATCAGCCATATCCTTATTAAAATAGTACCGGGATATGAGACCATATCGCAAATCAAGGAAAAGATTGACACTTTCAAGAGAGATGCAAAGGATACAGGGTTTGAGGAAATCACAAACACACTGAAATTGGATGTTAGTGAAATAGTCCTGTACAAGGATAATGTTGATTTGGTACCCGAGATTGGACAAATCGTTGGTATCAATTCATATCTCTTTGGAGAAAGAAGGAAAGAGAAGGATGTGGCAGGCCCCTTTATTGGATACGATGGCGATTACCATATTTTCCTCATCCTTAAGTACATTGAGCCGGAAATAAATGATTTTGATGAGATTAAGGACCTCATTACAGAAAAGGCACGAAGAGAAAAGGCAATTGATCTGGCAAATGAAGAGGCACGGCAATGCTTCGAGCAGATGCGGATGGGCAAAAACCTGCATCAGGCTGCACTGCTGTTCGGAAAGACACCAAGAACAACACAATACTTTTCAATGCATGACTTTATTCCAGAAGTTCCCTATTCCTCAGAATTTTATGGGCTTGCTTTTACCATGAATAAGGATGAAATCGGAATAACAAAGACAAGGAAAGGTTCATTCATTATTCAACTTCATGAAAGAAAGGAAGCGGAAAAGGAACACTTTGCCGATGTATCGAACTCAATTTTTGCAAACACACTTCTGAAAAAACGCGAATCTATAATATCCTATTGGTTCCAGAACATTCGAGAAAACGCAAATATTAAAGACAACCGTCACCTGATTGATATCTATTGATGATCAAACGGATCGAGGAGCGGAATCCATACTCCTGAATCCCGTTCTTAGCAACAATGAAAGAAAGGTTTTTAATCACCGGAGCACATGGATCTATATGAAACTCGATATTACAGAAGCAAAAACACTACTCGGTTTTGAGCCAAGAGTCAATCTGAAAGAAGGAACGAAAGCAATGATCGGATGGTTTTCAGGGAAATCGCCGTCAGGTAGGATTTAATTCTTAATAATTGGGGCATTCATCAATGTATGAATGGAACGGATTTCATGGATGCATTTTCATACTCTTCTAACAAAGACGCCATTAATTTTTTAACAGAGATAATTTCTTTTGATCTATAAACATTCGCTCCGGCAAATGCAAATCCATATTTTAACTTTCCCTTCTGTGCATTTATTAAAGCAAGAACAATGCAATAGGGGCTATTCTTACAATCACACGTTATGATACAGTGATAGGGACATCTGAATGGTTTCTTTTTCCCTTTATTAACATCATCAATAAAATTGTTTCTTATTGCTCTTCCCGGCATTCCAACCGGGCTTTTGATAATTATGGCATCTTCTTTTCTTGAATCAATATACGCTTGTTTAAATGCACTTGATGCATCGCATTCATGAGTGGTAACAAAACGAGTTGCTATCTGCACTCCAGAAACACCTAACTGGAAGAATTTATAAATATCCTCCCCTGTATAGATACCTCCAGCAGCAATTATCGGAATAGACTTGTTAAATTCTATTTCAAATTGCCTAATATCCTTCATTACTTCTGGAATTAGTTTTTCCAACGAATAAGCAGGATCGCAAATGTGCTCTGGTTTGAACCCGAGATGTCCCCCTGCCATCGGTCCCTCTACCACTATTGCATCAGGGAGATAGTTGTATTTTTTAATCCATCTCTTGCAGATAATACTGGCAGCCCTTCCTGAGGAAATAATAGGAACCAACTTTGTCTTTTTAGTTCCTTCCAAAAATTGGGGAAGATTAAGGGGAAGTCCAGCCCCGGAAAAAATAATATCGATTTCTTCATCAATAGCTGTTCTTACAATATCAGCATAATTTGTTAATGCCACCATGATATTAACACCCAGAATTCCCTTGGTTAATTCTCTTGCTTTTCTTATCTCCTTTCTTAACGCTCTTTCGTTTGCTTCCAAAAAATTCTTGAAAAGGTCAGGCTCAAGCATACCAATCACAGCAGTGGCAATAACTCCAATACCTCCTTCATTGGCTACTGCGGAGGCAAGTCCCGATAGAGAAATTCCAATTCCCATTCCTCCTTGTATTATGGGAACCTTTGCAGTCAAATCTCCTATTTTCAGTTCTCTTAAATTATTACCGCTCATAAAAATTTTCTCTATCCATTTTCACAACGAGTTTATATCCGCAAAAAGTACGGAAGGGTTTCTGTTTCAACATGTGAGCTCGTAATCCTTCCCATAGAAGTATTGCACACATGGGTGAAAATTTCAATTGCATGTATAGTACAAAAATGAGCGGGAAAAGTCAAGGGAAATCTGTCGAGCGTTCTTAAATAAGCGTGGAAACGTTGACCCTATTATCCTTACTGGTGTGATCGCT
>SOKD01000262.1 GCA_004376305.1 Candidatus Cloacimonadota bacterium
TTTTTCGACCAGATTACTTCAGCAATTGCTGCAATACGTGGAAATGTCATATATTGGGCATGCTCGGGGGTATCAATAAATTCGGTCCAGAGATTTGCTTGTGCACCTAATATATGTTCCGCTTCCTCCGATGACAACTCTTCGGGGGTTGGTTCAAAAGAATAAACCTTTTTCAATGGCAAAAAGCCACCAATTGCCATCGGTTCATTCTCAGGTTCACCCTGATAATAATCAAAATAACAATGTGATGTTGGAGACATCACAACATCATGTCCCTCTTGTGCTGCTTCAATTCCTCCTTCTATACCACGCCAGGACATTACCGTTGCATCCGGTGCCAGACCTCCTTCAAGAATCTCATCCCAGCCAATCAACCTTCTATTTTTTGAAATTAGAAATTTCTCGATTCGTCTGGTAAAATAGCTCTGCAATTCTTTTACGTCCTTTAAACCCTCTGATTTTATTCTTTCCTTGCATTTGTGACACTTTTTCCATTCCTGTTTATTCACTTCATCACCGCCAATGTGAACATATTCTCCTGGGAATAGAGCAATCACTTCAGTTAAGATGCCCTGCAAAAATTCGAACGTGGAGTCACTTCCAGCACAATAAATATCTTTGATCGGCCATACACCTCCCGGAGGGACTGTGAAGGGTCCACCGGTGCATGAATATTCCGGATAAGCAGCTAATGCCGCCAGACAGTGTCCCGGCATTTCAATCTCTGGAACAATTGTGATAAATCGAGTTTCAGCATAAGCAACAATTTCTTTTATATCTTCCTGTGTGTAAAATCCACCATAGGTTGCTTCTTCTCCTTCTTTCTGTCGTCCCCTTGAATTCCAGTGCTGCTCGTCACGGTCGACCCGCCAGGCACCAATCTCTGTCAACTTTGGATATTTTTTGATTTCGATTCGCCACCCCTGGTCATCGTTAAGGTGTAAGTGGAATTTATTCATTTTGTGCATTGCTAAGTAATCAATGAAATCTTTGATGAATTCCTTCGGAAAGAAGTGTCGGGAAACATCTAACATCATTCCGCGCCAGCTATATCGGGGTTTATCAAAAATTTTCACACATGGGATTTTCCATTCTACGCAGGAGTTCGTCTCTTCAGCATAGATTTCCGCTGGAAGCAATTGAAATATTGTCTGCACACCGTAAAATAATCCCATCGGCTGGTTAGCTTCAAGGACAATTTTGCTTTTACCAACTGCTAATCGATAACCCTCGTCACCAAGATTCTCATTCTGAACCTGCTTAAAAATGATTAGATTATCAGCTCTCCCAGTTACCTTTTCAGATATTCGAAGTTCGAGAGCAGCGACATTTAGCAATCTATCTGCAAAATACTGCACCACACATTTTGCTTCTGGAACATCCGTATGAAGAATAATTTGAGTTTTGCGAGAGAAGGTGAAGCAGCCAGAAAGTTTTTCAACCTTTTGAGGCTCTGGAATAATACTAATTTCAGTTTCGACTTGAAATCCTTTTTCCATTGTAGTTCTGATACAATCCGTTATCGGCATTGGTAGAAGAGTAAAAATTATAATAAGAACTGTTTTTCTCATTTGACCACCATTTTGAAATATTTCTCTTTCACCCACTTTCCCTCATTAAAATCCTTGGGGTGAAGAGTCTTCTTCTTTTGTATTACTATATCAGAAAAATATAAGAAATCAAGTTTCTTTTTCATCGGTAAGGCAGGGAATGCATAGTAAATTATCCTTGTCCATCTGTGGCAAAAAAAGTAGCCTGTCCACCGAAACTTTAGCGCAGGTGTGGCCTGTCCCCATTTTTTTGATTCTGCGGTCGGTCGTCAGCGATCTGCGGTCGAATTGTCAAATGTAAAGATTTGACTCTCGATGTGATCAATGGGGACCCCAGAATGCCTCTATAACCAAGCGCTATTTCCGTTTAATGCTTTTGCTTAGTGTCTCACATTGCTCCACGATCTCAGCTCGTCCAATTTCCTTCGCAACGGTACGTGCCTGTGTTAAGAGCTCCTTTGCTTGCTTGAAATGCTTCTGCTTAACGAATAATTCTGCCTTATCCAGCAGAAAGCCACACAAAAAATACCGTAGATTCAACTTGCTGGCAAGAGCGATTGCCTTGCTCAAAAAAACCTCCGCTTTCTCATAATTCCCCAATTTCATTTGGATGTTTGCCAGATTTCCCAGCGCGATGCTCATATTGCGTGTATCCTTCAGCTCTTCTGCGCATCGTAACGAACGTTCATGATATAATAGTGCCTTTTTGAAGAGCCTCTGCTTTCCATAGACCAATCCTATATTGCCCGTAACAATGGAGATGCCCCTTTTATCATCCAGTTCCTCCGATATGGAAAGGCTCTGTTTGTAGCAATCCAGTGCCTTCTTAAATTTCTTTTGTTCATAATAGACTATTCCAAGGTTGGCAAGGGAAATCCCGGTGCTCTTCTTGTCTCCCAATTTTTTTGCAATTCGCATTTCCCTTTGGTGGCATTCGATAGCCTTATCGTAATTCTTTTGTTCGCAGTAGATGATGCCCATGTCTCCGGTTGCAGCGGCAACACTACGTATGTCTCCCATTTTCTCCGCAATTGACAAGCGCCTTGTATAACACTGCAGCGCCTTTTTGTAATTACCCAGATCGTGGTATGTAATTCCCATGTTGCCGAGGGTGATGCTTATCTTTCGCCCATCATCTAACTCCTTCGCGAGGCGAAGGGTTCTCTTTTGATATGCCATTGCTTTCTCTATTTCCCCCCGCACATGGTAAACAAGCGCAAGATTGCCGAGTGCAGTGCATATGGTTTTTTTATCCTTCATTTTTTCACCAATTGTCAGATATTGCTGGAAGTAATCTTGAGCTTTTTCATATTTGCCTTGTCGCCAGCTGAGCACTCCAATGAAACTTAATGCTCGAGCTCTTCCAAGACTATCATTGATATTCGCATAGAGCTGATATGCCTCTTTAAACAGCGACAGTGCCTTTTCGTATTCTCCCTTTCTATGTTTGATATTACCCATCATGGTTTTGCCCTGAGCAAGTGAGGATTTGTTATTTATTTTCTTTGCACAACTGATCATCGTAGAAAAGGCCAATTCCGCTTCGTTCCAGTTCCCAATTAATTCAAGAATTTGTCCACGCTCCCTGTTAATCCCACATTCAAAGCCCCATCTTATTTGCTGAGCATTTTTAACATTTGGCAAATATTTCCTCGTGAATTTCCACTTCTTCCATATGTCACTTATTGATTTCATTCTCTACCATAATATCACAAAGTTCGGGTGTAATCAAGAACTATCTCTTACAAGATCTCTCATGGGATTCGCTCTTCACTTCTCGTTCCGTTAGAGATAGGAAACGCCGAAGGCATTTCCGCAATGTCTAATGGGGTCATTACGAGTATTCTTCCATATTTACCCCGTGAAATAGCATAATGTTTTGCCATAATCTTATTTCACAGGGTGAACTGTGGAAGCAATCTCATTACTCATCCACTCATTCACCCATCCTCCGATTCTGCGATTCGCAATCTTATACTCTTGTG
>SOKD01000022.1 GCA_004376305.1 Candidatus Cloacimonadota bacterium
GCGAGTTTGGCAAGCAGTTTGTTTGGTCCCATCCCAACTGAGCAGGTAACTCCGTATTCCTTTTCGATATCGTTCTTAATTTCCAGAACAATGTCTTCAACGGAGCCATAAAGACGCAAGGAACCGCTAATATCCAGGTAGGCTTCGTCGACGGAGAAAATTTCAACAAGTGGTGTATACTTAAAAAAGATATCCATGATCTTTCTTGAAACCGATTCATATTTGGATGGGTCTACAGGAATTAAAATCACTTGAGGACATAGCCTGATTGCTTCTCGAAGTGGCATACCCGATTTTATCCCGTATGGCCTTGCTTCATAGGATGATGTGGAAACGACACCCCGCAAACCAATACCCGTTCCAACGATAACAGGTTTGTTCTTGAGGGATGGGTTTGCTTGCTGTTCCACTGATGCAAAAAAGGCATTCATATCGATGTGAAGAATGATTTGTTTTGACACTTCAACCCTCCGAATCAATGCCTCGTAGTTTCCATATCAGGCTTTCCGGATAGAAAACAATGTGAAAGATGTTTGCCTTATCAGTGACGGAAAAGTGCCTTAAGAGCTCCCTGCCTTTTCGATCTTCCCACCGAAGGAGTACCTTCTGCACAACATACCATTTCTTCTTCCACTTGAATTGCTGCGGAGTTACTGTGCCTTTTGAGAATAACGCTTTGCAATCAATTTTCTCATTCAGTTCTTCCTGCATTGTTTTATTAATTCTCTTGAATTGCTTGCTTATCGATCGGGAGTGTTTCGAATGTTGCGGCTACTGATTCGAGTTCCATCAGGTAAAACCATTTTTTCTTTCCTGGTGCAAACACATGAATGTCAATGATGTATGCTCGAGATTGCAGGATGTCGTTAAAGAAATACGTACGGAAGGGGCCACCCATAATTTTCTCATTATTTACCCATATTCCTTCAAGTTTATATGCTTCTCTTCCCAGGAACATAGTATGCATTCCTTTGGTCCTGCTTTTATCAATTGAATCACCCTCAAAGTATCGTGCTCCAATGCTGTCTCGCAATTTGCATGCATCATCAAAGAAAAGGCTATCAGCAATTTCATCAGCATATCCCATTGAAATAAGGCGGTAAGGGAATTTCCGAGTAAATGTTACGAACGTAGTAACCGTATCCTCTTTTCTCATGAAAAATCCAAGGGGGAGTTCCAAAGAAATGTTCATCTTTTCAAGGAGTCTTTTTTCATTCTCTTTTTCTCTTCCCGCTGAGTAGATGAGCCATTTTGCTCTTTTATATGAAGCCCTTTCGAAAAACTGAAATATTGTATCCTTGTTCTTTTCTATAATTTCCGTTAGTTCTGGTTCACCGGGACTTGCAATGACCATAAGGTACTGTGCAACAGCCCATGGTTCTTCTTTCTCAAAGATGAATGCCTGCTTGTTTCTGACTTTTGAAAGGGCGCTATTGGTGAGCAGGTCAGAAATGAGTTCTGATGCTTTAGATAATCCGTCCACTTTTCCAATAAGTATAAGATTTTTTGCATAAATGTAGGAAGTAATTAACTCAGGTTTTCCGTGGAGTAGCTCGTAGATTTTTTCCGGATTTGGAGTGTAAACTTTGCGTTCCAATGCGTTCTTCAAAACCTCCTTTGTTTTGTTCCAGTCATCATCTTCCGCAAGTACAACGATTACATCTCTTTCTCCACCAGCTATTAATTTTCTTTTCTTGCATCCACAAGCAAGGAGAAGGGTGTACAGAATAAGGAATACTATTGTTCTTCTCATTTTCTACCCCTCTTTTGAGTGTTGATGTTTTTCTTATCTACGATGACACGTGTTTCCCCATCTGAGAATTCGATGGATAATCTGTCGTACAGAGTAATATCTCGAACACGGGATACTACTTTCTTTGCAGGTAATTTTCTGGCAATAGCAAATCCTCGCTGTAGAACTGCAGATGGATTCATTCCAGCAAGTCGTTTGTATAAGCCACTTACATCATGTGTGATAAAAGAAAAGAAATAGGATAATTTTGATGAAAATCTCCGCTGGTAATCATCAACCATCTGTTTTCTCTGGTTTAACATATCGACCACGCGCGTAATGCCGTATCGTTTTATCATATTCAGCAAACGGTCACGCTTGTTTTCAATATTTGTGGTGAGCAATCTTTCTGCGGCAGTAAGGTATTGTGTGATGAGTTCGAGGATTTCCCTCACATCTTTTACAGCGAGTTCAGCAGCTGCTGATGGAGTTGGTGCACGAAGATCTGCTACAAAATCGGCAATGGTGAAATCAATTTCATGTCCAACAGCGGATACAATAGGTATGTGTGAATCAAAAATTGTCCTTGCTACAATTTCTTCATTGAAAGCCCAGAGATCTTCGATAGAGCCACCACCCCGTCCCACGATAAGAAGATCAACATCACGATATTCATTGAATTCCCGTATTGCCAGTGTGATTTCTTTAGCTGCATTATCTCCCTGAACCCTTACCGGGTTCAAAATAACTTCAATATATGGTGCCCTTCTTCTGAGAATGTTAAGAATATCGTGAATTGCTGCCCCGGTGCTGGCTGTAACGACTCCAATTTTGAGTGGAAATTCAGGCAGTGGCTTCTTGTGTTTCTCGTCAAAGAGGCCTTCCGATTTAAGCTTTTTCTTGAGTTTTTCAAATTGCAGTGCCAGTTCACCAATACCAGCAGGTTTCATTTCGTAAACATAAAGCTGGTAGACACCCTGTTTTTCATAAACGCCAACCCTTCCGTAAGCATTGACAGCCATTCCATTTTCGGGCTGGAAGAGCAATTTCCTATTATCATCTTTGAACATAACACATGATAATTGAGAAAACTCGTCTTTAAGGGAGAAGTAAAAATGCCCTGAAGAATGAGCTGTAAAATTTGAGATTTCGCCACGGACCCACAGAAGTCCAACTTCATGCTCAATAAGTTCCTTAATGGTTCTTGTTACTTCCCGGACAGAATATATCTTCTCTTTCATCTTTGCTATTATCGCCCCGAAAAATGCAAAGCATTTACGGGGCAAATTTAGTTCGTTCTACATCTTTTTATTTTTCGTACCGTTGCGGAGTAACCAATCTCCCTTCTGAGCTTACGAAGAAATCAAACCGTTGCATAACAACCACCACCGTTCTGCAGGTGTTATTGTCCATCCTGTATCCATGAAGGTTCAAGAGACTGCGCAAAATGTCAACTTTTGCAATGTAGCCACAACCTTCAGGATGCGTAATTTATTGTATAATAAAACGCTAAGTTTGCAGGCTGACCCTGCGTAATACCATTATGTTGAGTATTCCCTATTACGCGGGGTAAAGCCTGCGCCTTCATACTGTCTGCTGTTTACTGTCCTCGCCCTTCACTGCTTTGATCAGGTTGGTTAGAAGCATCATGGTTGTGACCGGTCCAACACCACCTGGTACTGGTGTAATGTATGATGTAACTTCCTTGAGAGAGTCGAAGTCAACATCGCCAACAAGCTTGTGTTTTCCCTCATTGTCAACCACAGCATTAATTCCCACATCGATGACACAGCTTCCTTGT
>SOKD01000051.1 GCA_004376305.1 Candidatus Cloacimonadota bacterium
CAATAACTTTCTTACCTTTGTACTCAAGTAGTTCCAGCTTTGAAATTATTTCATCCAGCAATTAATTGTATTCATCAGCGCTAACAATGGTTCCAGAAGGATACCTGTCTTTCATGTTTACATAGAACCTGCCGGGATCCAGAACGAAAATCCTGGTTCCTTCATCGATGTCCTCGATAGTTTCCGGATTTTTACTCTTGAATTTCACATATCCTTCCTCAAAAAGCCACCTGTTGAGGTATACCTCTTTCTCGATAGGGGTAAACCCATGATCTGACATAACAATTAAATGGGTGTACCGATCAATTCGTTCATTAATTCTTTTTACTACCCTGCAATCAACCTGATTGTAATAATCAAGAAATGACTGATGGTGTTGATGTGTACGATCAGAATACGCATCCATTAAAAAGTGCTGTAATCGGTCAGTGCCCGTTACAACTGCAATAAACAGGTCCCAATTTTCCTCATCCCAGAAGTGCGCAATTGCTTTTTCCCTGATGTTAAGCGTTTCTCTAAGGTCTTTCAATAGGAAATTTTTGTCCTCCTGTGCTTTCAGCGTATCAACATCAATTCGGTAGCCAATTGATTTAAGAAAGGGTACTATTCTTTCCGGATAACTCGCCTTCTCAATCCAAAGCGCCACAAAGCCGGAGATCAGGATACCCTTGATAGGTTTTGCGGGATATGTGCTGGGAAGATTGATAACAACTGTTCTCTTATTTTCTTTTTCAATTTCCTCCCATAACGGAGGCGACTTCAAATCTGCAAAATTGGGAAAGCGGAGTCTATATGATTGATGAGCAAGATCGGTAAAACCAAAAATTGCGTGTTCACCCGGATTTTTTCCTGTCATGAATGTAGTCCATGCAACTGATGAAATTTCAGGAATGGACGTGTTCATCTGGTAGAAATTACCTTTATTAATTATTGACCGCATATTGGGCATTACCCCATCTTCAGCAAGCTGCTTGATCATGGTGTAGGGCGCACCGTCGAGTCCCAGCACTACCACTTTCTCCCCACCACCTTTTCTCCTGAACATTATGAGACACCACCCCGAAGGAAAAAGGAAAAAGGAAAAAGGAAAAAGGAAAAAGTGAACACCTTGGAATCTACGGCAAAATATCCCATAATCAAAGATCTTTTCTTTTATGTATTTTTTTCAGCATGCTTGCAAAAATGCTCTTGAGCTCAAAAGATTCCTGAATGAAATAATCCACCTTTTTGTCTTTTGATATCTCTGCAGCCTTGATCACTCTTAACCAATAATTGGTCTCCCTCGACTCTTTATAGCAAATGCTAATTTTGTAGTTGAAATCTTCCTTGCTATATGCACCCTGAGACTCTTCATAATTGGCTCCTACAGATGTTGCAGCCTTCGATAGCTGATAAACAACAATATCATTCTCTCTTGAACGCTTTATAGTTTTTAAGAATTTTATGATGTCGACAACGAAATCGAAAATTCGCTTTTCTAAATCCCTCTTTTTATCCTTTTGATCCATATTGCCACTTGCCATTACTTTATCCTTTATCCTTCATCCTTTATCCTTGCTGTTCTTAAAGGTAGCCCAGCATCTCAAGACGCTTTTTAATTTCCTCTTCTTCTTTCTCCGTAATTTCCTCTGTTTTCTCCTCGGGTCGGGGGACAAAATCTTTTTCCTCAAGCCACTTTATTACTACGGTAACAGATTCAGCAAGCGTTTGTTTATCAGTTTCACATACTATTTCAGGATCGACCGGATCTTCGTAGGGATCAGAGACACCGGTAAAATTTTCGATCTCTCCTTTCAACGCTTTTTTATAGAGCCCCTTCGCATCTCTTTCAATGAGTACTTCAAGCGGACATTTGGCAAATGCTTCAATAAAGTTTGTCGTTTCTTTACGGGCTGCATCTCGTTTTTCTCTGTAGGGAGAAATGAACGAAACAATCGTCGCAACACCGTTTCTTGAGAGTAATTTTGCGACAAATGTCACTCTTTCTATGTTTTTATCTCTGTCTTCTTTGCTGAAGCCCAGGTCTCTCGTGAGACTCTTCCTTACAATGTCACCATCAAGGCGCTCAACTTTCATCTTTCTGTGTATGAGAATCCTGGCAACTTCATCCGCAATTGCTGATTTCCCTGAACCAGAAAGCCCGGTAAACCACAGTGTAAAGCCTTTTTGTTCCATATTCGCTCCTATTCTACAAATGGCTTGTCAAAAGAGATCAGCACCTTTGAGATTTCTTCTCTCATTATCTCTTTCGGAGGAAGTTCTTTTTTTGAAATCAGCTCTCTGATAACCGTTCCACTTGGCGGAACACGGTCATCACTGCTGTGCCCACACGTTTTCACCGTTGCTATTGCCCCGCATTTTTTGCAGTAAAAAGAGTGCTCGAATTTTAAAGGTTGTATTCCAAGGTCAGGAAAGTTATCAAACATCTTCTGCGCATCAAATGTTCCATAATATTTTCCAACTCCTGCATGGTCTCTCCCAATAACAATGTGAGTGCACCCAAAATTCTTTCTCATTATCGCATGGTGAATTGCCTCTTTTGGCCCAGCATAGTGCATCCTTGTGGGAAGAATACTCATAACCACCCTGTCCTTTGGATAGAAATCGCTCATTATCTTCTTGTAGCTTTCAAGAATAATATCATCCCTGAAATCGCCTTTCTTTTTTCTGCCCATTAAAGGATTGATAAAGAGACCATCCACTACTTCGAGTGCACATCTTTGAATGTATTCATGCGCCCTGTGTATTGGATTCCTGGTCTGGAATGCAACAACAGTATTCCAACCCTTTTCGCGGAAGAGAACCCTTGTCTCCCGTGGATCAAGATTAAATTCAGGAAATGGCTCGCGTGAATCATCAATAAGATCGATCTTACCCCCAAGAAAATACTCTTTTTTTCCGAGCATTTCATTCACACCCGGATGATTCTCATCAAGAGTTCCGTAAATATTCTCCGCAATCTTCTTTTTATCAAATTGGAATTTATCCTCAATGAAAAGAATGGCAATTGTGTTTTCACCCTCATCCAGTAAAAGAACAGATTCACCACCCTCTATCTTGTCTGCCTGTTCCTTACTCACATCCAACATAATGGGAATAGTCCACTCGATTCCAGAAGGAAGATGCATTTCATCAACAACAGTTTCTATCTCCAACTTACTCATAAAACCTTCAAGCGGACTGAATATCCCCCGTGCTATATTTTGAGCATCCTTCAGAAGCTCCTTTTCAAGGATTATCTTTGTATATTCACCTGATTTCTCTACAATCTCTTTCTTCTTATCTCCGAGAAGAACTCTCCTAACGAGTTTGTTTCCATGTGGTTTTGAAAGCATAATTACTCCCTTCTTAAAACGCTTTCGCTGTACTAAACACTGCGCTGTTAAACTAACGGCTTCGCCTGTATAACAAATGCATTCGCTGTTAAACAAACGCTTCGCTGCAACAAAAATAACAAAATATTACCACAGATTTTCACAGATAACTACCGATGAAATTCTCACTACAAGTAAAAAGGTAAAAGTTAAA
>SOKD01000218.1 GCA_004376305.1 Candidatus Cloacimonadota bacterium
TCTCGATCCTGTTCATCCGCGAGAATCTGAATATGCTCTGTCTCATCGTTTCGCAGTATATCACAGAATGTCAGTTTGTAAAGCAAAAATTAAGGGCTCAAGTTTTATCGCAGTATAAGATTAAGGACACCACCCACGATCAAAGTAGCAATGAGCATTATTGCTGCCGATTTGAGCATGTCCTTTATGCCCAATTCTTTCAGCATAACAGCAAAGGTAGCAAAACAGGGGAAGTACATGGTAAGAATTACACTTGCAATGACTATTTGCTTCACGCTCAGATTCAGAGGAGCTAACATTCCAACGGCAACGTCCTTTCTCAAGAAACCAATAATAAGGGCTGCAATTGCCTCGCTGGGAAGACCGAAAACCTTTGTTACCACTGGTGCAAAAATTCCGGTAATGAAATCAATAACATGAAGGGAATAAAGAATATTAGCAACAAGAACTCCAAGAATAACAAAGGGAACAGCTTCTTTAAGAAATCCTTTTACGCGCATCCATAGTTTCTTGAACAGAGCACCCAAATAAGGCATTCTGTAAGTTGGAATCTCAACAAATATCTCAGGGCTTTCACCCCTGATAAATAAATTTAAGAGAAGACCGAGTAGGATCCATACGGTGATAAGAGTGATGAAAACAAGCATCAATCCCGGGAGTCCTGCCACCCCCCCGACAAGACCGATTATCATTGCAAGTTGAGCCATGCAGGGAACACCAATTGCCATGAGTGTCATAGCAATAAATCTCTCCCGTTTGGTTTCGAGGATTCTCGTTGCCAATGCACCGGGAACATTACAACCAAACGCAAGCATAATTGGAATAATTGAGAGTCCATGAAGTCCGAGTTTATGCATAACATTGTCCACAAGCACTCCGAGACGGGGGAGATACCCGGAATCCTCAAGGAAACTCAGGATCAAATAAAAGGCAAAGATATACGGAAGAACGACTGCAAACGGAACAAACAATCCGGTTGTCAATACACCAAAGGATTCCAGAAAGTCTATCCTGCCATCGACCAGTTTGCCAATCAGAATATTATGAAAAAACCCTCCGGATCCCATGAACGCAGAAAGTTTCATCATAACAGGAGCCAATAATTTTTCGAAGAGCGGTTCAAGAACGAAGACAGTAAGACCCTCGCCTATGAATCGAATGATCCAGAAGAGCGCAAACAGCAATACAAGGGCAATAGGAATACCTGTTCCCGGTTTGATGGTTGTATCTTCCAAACGTTCAATGAATCTATGGTGCCGGTGACTTATTTTCTGAACGGTTTTAATAATGTTTCCAACCTCATGCCATCTCTCCTCATCCTCATAGTCGTATGTACCTTTCCGTGCCTTTTCGATGCTCATAACAAGGTTCTTGATTCCTTCTGCTGTTATCGCACATGTCGGGATAACAGGCACACCGAGTATCCGCTCAAGTTTTTCAACATCGATCGATATTCCAGTATGGCATGCTTCATCATAGATATTTAATGCAATGATGACGGGTTTTTTCGTCTTCAGCAATTGAAGTGTAAGATTTAAATTGCGTTCAAGGTTTGTTGCATCCACAACATTAATGACAATATCACCTTCTTTGAGCATTGCAACAGCAACCTGCTCAGCCTTGCAGGTGGGCTCAAGTGAGTACGTGCCAGGAACATCGATAATTTCAATCTTTTCATCCCCTAACTTCATATATCCCCTGATGAATTCAACGGTCGTTCCGGGATAATTAGAAGCAATAACCTGAACACCGGTCAGTCGTGAGAAGATAACGCTTTTCCCAACATTGGGATTTCCAAGCAGCAAAATCTTCCGCATTCTCGTCTTTTTTTCTGTTAGTTTTAGCACTTTATTATTTGTCGGTTCTTGCTTGCTACTTGTCATTTGCTATTTGCAACTTGTTATTTGTAACTTGCAACTTGCTACCTGTCACATGTCACTTGCAACTTGTTACTTGTCACTTGCTATTTGCCACTTGTCACTTGCTACTTGTTACTTGCAACTTGTCATTTGCTATTTGCCACTTGCTATTTGCCACTTGTCACTTGCTACTTGTTACTTGCAATTCTCATTCACTCCAGACTTACAATAATTTTCTTCGCCATGCCATACCCTATTGCGGCTCTTGTAGCTCCCACTTTCACAACAACAGGACCACGCATAATATGCTCCGAAACCTTTTCTATTTTGCACCCAACTCGTATCCCCAATGCTCCAACCCTCGTTCTCATTCCCCTTCCGCCAAGAATTTTGACAATGGTTCCGCTCTTACTGTTTTTCATCTCAGTCAAATCCAGTTCTTTCATTTCTCCCTCTTTCCGCGTCTTTGTTTCGCCATGCATTTTGCACAGTATCCATAAAGCTGCAATGTATGTGATACCGGAACGAATTTATGTCTTTTTGCTACTTCCTCCTGCATTGCTTCTATCTTCTTATTTCCAAATTCGATAATTTCACCACATCCCAGACAGATCATATGATCATGGTGATTCTTGTGAACCGGTTCATAGCGGGTAATATTATCTTTGAAACGCCTTTGTAAAGCCAATCCTGCTTCAACAAGCAACTGCATTGTCCGGTACACCGTTGCCAACCCGATCCCCGCTATCTGCGGTTTTATTTCCTCATACAATTCTTCGACACTGTAATGCTTGTATTTGCTGAAGAAATAAGCGATAATCTGTTTTCGTTGCTGCGTTAACCGCAAGCCCTTTTCACGCAGATAATGGGTAAGTTCGCTTTCTTTTCGTTTAATGATATTGATATTCATTTTCAATAAAATATAATGCAAAATGGTGGTTTTGTCAAGGGGAAAATGAATTATTTTTAATTGTGGCTGAGCCGTTTCAGGTGGATGAGGAGAAGGGAGATGTCGGATGCGCGGACACCAGAGATTCTTGAAGCCTGCCCGAGGGTGACGGGTTTTATTTTATTGAGTTTTTCTGTTGCTTCTTTTGAAAGTCCCTGTAAAGCTGCGTAATCAATCTTCGGTGGTAGCATTGTATTCTCAAGTTCTTTCATTCTTTTTGCTTCAAGGAGTTGCCTCTCGATGTAGCCGTCGTATTTTGCATGGATGTCAACCCGTTTTGTAACTTCCGGAGGAATAATTCCTGCAATGTGTTCTATATCACCATACGATATTTCAGGTCTCTTGAGAATTTGAAAGAGCGGTTTTGGCTCGTTTATTTCATCTGTATTTCTTTTCCGCAGAATTTCGTTAATGGCTTCCGGAGCGATGATTGTCTTCTTGATTCTTTCAATGGTCTCTTTAATTGTGCGGTTCCTCTTATCAAGTGTATCAACATATGATTTGTTTATAAGCCCGTATTTGTATCCATAATTGAGTAAACGAGTATCAGCATTATCCTGTCTCAGCATAAGGCGGAATTCAGCTAATGAAGTGAACATCCTGTACGGTTCCGCTATTTCCTTGGTGATGAGATCATCAATGAGTACACCAATGTATGCTTCATCCCGCGAAAGCACAAATGGTTTTTCCCCTC
>SOKD01000124.1 GCA_004376305.1 Candidatus Cloacimonadota bacterium
ATTTTTAGAGTTACGTGATGTAAATATTCTTTTCAGGAGGCACTATGGGATACAAGACATTCAAGCAGGGCATTCATCCGGAGTACCACAAAGAAATGAGTATGAAAGAATCCATAAAACGATGCCCTTACCCCAGCAGGGTAATAATTCCGCTCTCCCAGCATACAGGTGCGCCCTGTAAACCCCTTATTGAGAAAAAGGATAAAGTCATCAGGGGGCAGAAAATAGGGGAAGCAGATGCTTTCATTACTGCACCTGTTCACAGTTCTATTACCGGTACCGTGAAATCGATTGACAAACAGCCATTTCCCAGATTCAGGAATTTAGAGGCTATTGTTATAGAAAGAGATGATAAAATTGAGGAAGGGGAATGGAAGAAGGGAAATATTGAACTTGATAGAATTTCAGCTGAGGAAATAAGAAAGAAGGTTAGAGAAGCAGGTATTGTTGGACTTGGAGGGGCTGCTTTCCCTTCCTCGGTCAAACTCTCTCCACCCAAGGAGAAACCCATAGATACGATCATTCTTAATGGATGCGAGTGTGAGCCCTTCTTAACAGCAGATCACAGAATTATGCTTGAATACACTGATGATTGTATCCTTGGATTGAAGGTCATTATGAAAGCTGTTAGTGCAAAGAAGGGGATTGTAGGGATAGAAGCTAACAAAATGGATGCATATGAGCTGTTCAAGGAAAAAACAAAGAATGAAGAAAATATCGGTATTGAGCTACTCGACGTGAAATATCCGGAGGGTGCAGAAAAGATGCTCATACATGCACTCTTAAAACGGGTTGTTCCAGCCGGAGGACTCCCTATGGATGTCGGTGTGGTTGTTCACAATGTTGGAACGGCAGTTGCTATTGTTGAAGCAATAAGAGATGGTAAGCCGTTAATTGAAAGGGTTGTTACCATAACTGGAAAAGGAATACGAAACCCTGGAAACTATCTTGTTCAAATTGGCACTCCTTTCGGTGATGTTATTGATGCAGCAGGAGGAATGACCGAAAATGCAGTCAAAATTATTATGGGTGGTCCTCTTATGGGTATTGCTCAGTCAGCACCGGATGTACCGGTTGTGAAAGGAACTTCAGGTATACTTGTCCTGACTGAGGGTGATATTGACACAGCAGAGGAATGCAACTGTATTCGATGCTCCCGATGTATTGACCGCTGCCCGATGAATCTTTTGCCAACGGAGTTTGTTAAGTTCGTAAAAGGTGAGACATGGGATGATCTTGAGCAGTATCATATTATGGATTGTATTGAATGTGGTTGTTGTTCATTCGTTTGTCCATCGAAGATTCCTATTGTTCAGTACGTCAACGTTGGTAAACTTGCTCTGGTCAACTTAACGAGCAAGAAAGGATGATATGATGAAAGAAAACTTGATCATATCAATTTCGCCGCATCAGAAAGAAAGGAGAGATACATCGGCAGTAATGAGAGGGGTTATCTATGCGCTTCTTCCTGCTGTTATTGCCAGTATATTCTACTTTAAGGTGAGAGCATTTCTTCTCATCATTGTCTGCATAGCAGGCGCCATAATAACTGAAGCGATTTTTCAGAAGTTGAGAAGAAAGCCAGTGACCATATATGACGGAAGTGCTTTACTGACAGGATTATTACTTGCGCTTGTATTGCCTCCCACAATACCCCTCTGGGTGGCATTTCTTGGAGCAGTGATGGCAATTGTCATCGGAAAGCAGATTTTTGGAGGGTTGGGGCAGAATATCTTCAATCCCGCTCTTGTTGGGCGCGCTTTTTTGATGGCAACATTTCCGGTTATGCTGACAACATGGATCAAACCGGGTCTTTTTGATGCGGTAACTACGGCAACACCGCTTTCAATAATGAAGTTTGATAAAGTTATCACCCCAACACTCCAGTTATTTCTGGGAAACACAGCTGGATCACTTGGTGAAACCTGTGCGATAGCACTCATTATCGGTGGAATTTTTCTCTTAGTGATGAAATACATGGACTGGAGAATCCCCCTGAGTTTCATTGCAACAGTAATTGTTTTGACCGGTGTCCTTTACCTGATGAAACCAGGGCAGTATGCAACATCATGGTTTCATCTCTTTTCAGGGGGGTTAATGATTGGAGCATTCTTCATGGCAACAGATCCAGTTACTTCTCCTATTACAAAAAAGGGAAGGCACGTTTTCGGTATTGGATGCGGTCTTCTTGTGGTAATCATCAGGACATGGGGAGGGTTACCTGAAGGTGTCATGTATTCAATACTTCTCATGAATGCAGTCACGCCGCTTATTAATCGTTACACGGCTCGTGTGAAGTTTGGAGGTAGGATGAAATGAACATTTCGGCACACATTATTATTGTTCTTACTGTTGTTTGTCTTATTGCAGGTGTATCCCTCGTTTACATGAATCAGTATGCTGAGCCGTTAATCAAAATTAATGTTGAGAAAGCAACACGGGAGGCAATATTCAAGGTTCTTCCCGGTGTTACAGATGCAAAAAAGATTGAACACGAAGGGAAGGTTATTTTCAAAGGTCTCGATGAGGAGGGTAAACTTGTAGGATATGCATTTGTAGCCCAGGGCAGTGGATACCAGGGTCTTATAAAGATCATGACAGGGATTGATGCAAATCTTGAGAAACTTACCGGCATAGATATCCTTGAATCTGTGGAAACACCAGGTCTTGGGGCAAAGATTACTAAAGAAAAATTCAGAAATCAATTCGATGGCGTTACCGTCCTACCAGCAATCGAATACGTGAAAGGAAAAGAGCCGGAGCGCCCCAATGAAATTCAGGCAATAACAGGTGCTACAGTATCTTCACGATCTGTCGTGAAAATCCTGAACGCAACGATTGCAGAGATACGTGAAATTGTGAAGGATGTTGAAACAATGGGGGAGGATGAAAATGAGTAGTGTGAGACTCTATACCGAGTTTTTCAAAGGTTTCTGGAATGAGAATCCCGCATTCAGACAATTGCTCGGAATGTGTCCGCTGCTCGCAGTTACAACATCTGTTATAAATGGCATCTCGATGGGGATTGCCATGACATTTGTGCTTGTCTCAACGAGTATTGTCGTATCACTTATAAGGAAGCTTGTTCCGAATCAGGTTCGGATAGCGACGTTCACCATTATTATTGCGACATTCGTTACCATTGCTGATCTTTTCCTGCGAGCAAAATTCCCTCCCATCAGTAAATCGCTTGGTCCGTACGTGCCGCTTATTGTTGTAAACTGCATTATCCTCGGAAGACAGGAGGCTTTTGCAAAGAAGAATTCTCTGGGCAGGTCTTTTCTTGATGCTCTTGGAATGGGTCTTGGCTTTACCCTTGCCCTTTTACTGCTCGGGGCAATCAGGGAAATTCTTGGTTCGGGAAGTATCCTGGACATTCAAATACTGGGAACATGGTTTGAACCCTGGGTGATAATGATTCTTCCAGCAGGAGCTTTTATTACACTTGGATTTCTCATTGCTTTGAT
>SOKD01000267.1 GCA_004376305.1 Candidatus Cloacimonadota bacterium
ATTTTTATGAAGGCACTCAAATCTTTAGGAAAGCAGAACCCACCAAATCCGGCACCAGCATGTAAAAAGTGTTTGCCAATTCGCTTGTCAAGACCCATTCCTTCCGCAACCATTTCTACATCCGCTCCCGCCCTTTCACAGAGCATTGAAATTGCATTAATGAATGATATTTTCATTGCAAGAAAGGAATTGGAAGCATGCTTGATAAGTTCTGCGCTCTCAACATCTGTCACCAGAATGGGAGCATCAATCGGTTTGTACAGTTCACGCAGCAGTTTTTCCGCTCGTTCTGATTCAACCCCGATAACAATTCTGTCAGGTTTCAGGAAATCATTAATTGCTGAACCCTCTCTCAGAAATTCCGGATTTGAAGCAACATCGAAGTCTATGCCCTTTGCATTCCTCACATTAATGGTCTTCTTGATCCATTTGCCCGTATTTACGGGGACAGTGCTTTTTCCAACAACAAGCTTATAATTTGTCATTACGTTTGCAACAACTGAAGAAACCTTCTCAACGCTGGAAAGATCAGCAGTTCCATCAGGCTTCGGGGGAGTTCCCACAGCAATAAAGATAATCTCGCACTTTTTTACCGCATCTTCAATATTATTCGTGAACGATAATGTTCTTTCTTCCACATTCTTAGCGACCATTTCTTCAAGTCCGGGTTCGTATATCGGGATACTACCGCTGTTCAGCTTCTTTATCTTGTCAACATCATTATCAACGCAGATAACCGCATTTCCTAATTCTGCAAAACATGTTCCGGTAACAAGTCCAACATATCCCGTCCCGATCATTGCAATCTTCATTTACCCTCCGTTTCACCCTGCTCTGCTTTGTGTTTTCTCCTTTAGTCTTCAAACCAGTAAATAAATCTCCCACAATTTTGACATGTACTCACCTCTTCATTCTTGTTTTTTCGAACCACAAAAGCCGAAGGGAGCGTTACAAAACAACCATAGCAAATCCCATCAATAACGGGTACAATTGCTTTACCATAGCGTTTACTAAGTCTTTCATATTTGTTTGACAGGATGACTTCAAGTCCTTTCTTAACCTTCTCCCTTGCTGTCTGCAATTCCTCCTTGTGCTTTTTGATTTCAAAGCCGGCTTTCTTCTCATGATTTATTTCATCAAGCAACAGGTCCAGGTCATGAAGCATAATAAGAAATTCCAATTGTTTGTTCATGTTATCCCTTTTTCTCTATTTCTCCAAGAATATCAAAAAATTCTTTTTTGTCCTTCACCCCAAACAATCTTCCGTCCTTTGCAATAGCTTTAGCAAGACCGGCAATTTTTCCAAGTGTAATGAGATAGGAACTTGACGTCTCAAGGGGTGGTGCAATAAGCAGAAAGAAAAGTTGCACTGGTTTTTTATCAAAGCTCTCAAATTCCACGCCTTTTCTTGACAACCCGATAATCAGATGAAACTCTTTTACCAGAAGGGTTCGCGCATGTGGAATGGCAATTCTCTTTCCAAGTCCGGTTGAACCCATTTCTTCCCTTTTAATAAGTGTTTTCAGGAGAATGTCTTTTGCTTTTGGATCAACTTCCAGCAGCGAAACAAGTTCTTTGAGAACTCCATCGCTCTTCCTGCTTCTCAGATTTAGAGTAATTACTGATTTACTAATAGTTTCGTAAAGCCCCAAGGATTTCTTCATGTAAATCTGTTATTATCACTCTTTTTTACCACTGTCAAGTCTTTTTCCCTTTCTCCATTTGCACACAATCCTTACGAAATACACCAGAACAGGCTTTGCGAAGTTTATCCTGAGCTTGTCGAAGGACTCCTCGCAATGAGGTCTTTTTTAACTTTGTACTTTTTACTTGCTTTTGTATGATGCATATGGTAGGAAAGCCATTCCAATTCCGTTGTCAGGTCCACCGATGATACAACAATCCCATCGGAAACATGTACTTTAATGGGTGCGAAGTTGAGGATTGCTTTTATTCCACATTCAATCATCCTATCCACAATCTCCTGGGCGGAGGATGCTGGCACAGCAATAATACCGTATTTTATCATTTCCTTTTTACATACTTTCCCCAAATGTTTACTGTCCATTATTTCAGCACCAGCAATTCTTTTCCCTATCAAACGTTCATCATTATCAAAAACATGTGTTATTAAAAACTTCCTTTTCTTGAATCCTTTATAGTGCAGCAATGCCTTTCCAAGGTTTCCATAGCCAACAAGAACCGTACTCTGTGTCTCATCAAGCCCCAGAAATGTATTGAGGAAGCTGATAAGATTATCGACATTATAGCCAACACCCCGCTTCCCAAAATCTCCCAATGTAAAGAGGTCCCTCCGCACCTGCGCGTCGGATAAGCCAAGTCCTTTTGACAGTTCTTTTGAAGAAATAATTTCCAGTCCCTTCTCTTTGAATCTTTCAAGATACCTCAAGTAATATGAAAGCCTTCTCAAGGTAGGTTCGGGTATTTTAGTCTTCATAAGCTCCTCCACATTTGAATTGCGACGTTATATGTTTCCTCTGAATCAATGTCAATCCAGAAACTTTCATCAGGAATGTCATATGCATGAAAATCTTGATTTCGCATCAATTCCTGGACTCCCCCTGTTAATGTATCTCTCCCTTCCTTAATGCTTTTCCTCAAGAATTGAAAAAATGATCCATTGAGCAAAAACAAGCCAATATCAATGCCATTATATCTGGGAAGTTGTTTCCCAATCGATTGTATTTTTTTATCTTCAACCCACACCTTGGTTGCATCCGGAACATCAAACACATTGCCAAGGTTTCTCTCAACTGCAAGAAGCGGGTATCGTTTTTCTTCCTTAACAATATGCTCAAAGATATTTTTATCAATAAGGTGATCCGACATCGCCAGAATAAACACCTCATCATTGCCAATAAAATCTTCAACTATCAGCACTGAAATCCCATTGCCTTTCCTCCATTGCGGATTATGGATCAATTCAAGGTTATCGAGCGGAGAGTTTTCGAAATACGATTGCAACCTGTCACTTTCGCAGCCTGTCACAACAATCACCGTCTCAATCCCCGCAAGGCGCAAATCATCGACAATCCACTGAATGATTGGTTTTCCATTAACTTCAAGCAGGGTTTTTGGCATGCCGTTTGTTATATTGCTCAACCTTCCACCCATGCCAGCCGCTATAATGACTGCTTTCATTGCCTTTCTAAATCCTTAATTCCATTCTGAATTCCGAACATCTCACCTGATACAAAGCAATCACCGATAAGCATTACATGAATCATTGGAATAATACGTATCATGCCGGAATATTTTGTGCCGTATCATCGTTGAGCAAGTTCTCAACAATTTTCTTGATACGAGAGGATGCATTGCCATCCAAGCGGTGGAACAATTCAGTTTTCATTTCTTCCTTTTGCTTCTCCCTGTTAGGGTTCGATGATAATGCTTCCGCTATAGCTGCACCAACTTTGTCTGGCTCACTGAAATGCACAAATGCAT
>SOKD01000225.1 GCA_004376305.1 Candidatus Cloacimonadota bacterium
GAAGGACTTTATCTCTATTGCTGATGTAACCAGAGAGGAGATAGATGAAATTTTTCGATTATCAATAGAACTGAAAAACAATATCAAGAAAGAGACTGAGCATCACCTGCTCAAGGATAAAATACTCGCCATGATTTTCGAGAAACCATCCCTGCGAACGCGCGTTACCTTTGAAACAGGAATGGTCCAACTGGGCGGACATGCCATTTATCTCAGCCCGGCTGACATACAGCTGGGGAAAAGAGAATCTATCCCCGATGCTGCACGAAATCTTTCCAGATGGGTTAATTGCATTATGGCAAGAACATTCGCTCATAGCACGGTAACCGAACTCGCCGAATACGCAACGGTTCCCGTAATTAACGCCCTCTCGGACAAGGAACATCCCTGCCAGATACTCGCTGATTTTCTTACCATCCAGGAACGTAAGGGTAGATTGAAAGATCTGAAGATTGTGTATATCGGTGACAGCAACAATGTCTGCAATTCAATGATTCTGTTTTCCGCTCTGTACGGTTTGAATCTCACGGTTGCATCACCGCAGGGATATGAACCAATCACTGCAATACTCTCTGAAGCAACCCGTGTTAAAACCAATGGCTTTAGCCTCACTGTTACCAACGATCCCGTATCAGCGGCAACGGATGCAGATGTTCTGTACACGGATGTGTGGGCTTCCATGGGACAGGAAAGTGAAAAAGAAAAAAGACTCACGGTGTTCAAAGATTATCAAGTCAACACTAAATTGCTCAGCCACACACACCCGGATAGCATTGTCCTGCACTGCCTTCCAGCCCACAGAGGTGAAGAGATCACCGATGAAGTCATTGATGGAAACCATTCTGTTGTACTCGATGAAGCGGAAAATCGACTCCATACGGAGAAGGCGCTCCTCGTAACACTTCTTAAGGCAGTATAATCAGAAATTTTTCTATGGGGGAAACATGAATAGAGAAATTATTATGACCGCAGATGCGCCGGAAGCACTTGGACCATACAGTCAGGCTATAAAAATAGACAATTTTGTCTTTACCGCCGGGCAGATCGGGCTTGACCCATCTACTCAAAAAATGGTTGAAGGCGGAATCAAGGAACAGACAGAACAGGTTATAAAGAATCTGAGGACAGTTCTTGAAAAGTCAGGAATGACACTCGGTGATGCTGTCAAAGCGGATGTATTCCTGACAGAGCTCAGCAATTATGCTGAAATGAATGAAATCTATTCACTGTTCTTTTCGCAAGCTGAACCTGCCCGAACCACGATTGTTGTGAAAGACCTCCCGAAAGGTGCCCTTGTGGAAATTGCCCTCATCGCCGCACACTAATCTATCGTATTTCTTTTTATGACAATACATCAACCCATAATAAAACGTCTCATTTCTATTTTTCAATCTAACCGCGATTTATGAATATTAACTTTACAAAAATTGAAGCTTCTGGAAACGATTTCATTTTGATCGATAATCGCAAGGGAACCTTGCTCCATCTTACGAAGACGATACGAAGAAGCCTGTGTTCAAGAAAAACGGGTATTGGCGCCGATGGTTTGATCGTTCTGGAAAAAGATACAACATCTCCTTTTCTAATGCGATACTACAACGCCGATGGCGGCGAAGCGGAAATGTGCGGCAATGCCGCACGGTGTGTTGCACGCTATGCGTTTGCAAAAAGAATCACAGGAGAAAAATTCTCTTTCGCCTCACAATCAGGCATGCATGCTGCCGAAATCCTGAAGAACAATCTCATCAAAGTCGAACTTCCGGCTTGTGTTTTCAAAAAATCCGCACGACTAACGATCAATGGCAAAATACAGGTATGTGATTTCCTTATCGTTGGTGTTCCTCACATCGTCATCCTCACTCGAAAACTCGAAACTATTGATGTTACGAGCACGGGAAGAAGGATACGAAACCTGAATCGTTTCAAACCTTCCGGAACAAATGTGAATTTCGTGCAGCATCTGGGGAAAAACAAAATCAGGATTCGCACGTATGAAAGAGGAGTCGAGAACGAAACACTTGCATGCGGGACGGGAGTTGCAGCTGCAGCAGCAGTTTTATACAGAAAAAAAATGGTCTCTTCACCGATCTATGCTAAAACCAGATCGGGGGAAACCATCACCGTCCAATTAAAAAGGACAAAAGATTCCCTCATTCCCTTCCTTGTTGGTGGGGTTCGTATCGTCTACTCAGGAGCAATCACCGTTTGAAAATCTGATCCAAGTCTTTTCTGTTTCCATAGGTAGAAAAGCAGATACGCTACTGCCCCAAAGAGAGAAATATAGAGATTGAGTGCCATTTGAATGGGTGACAGGATAAGGCTAAACATTGCGCCAATATAGGGAATCACTCGTATCGGCATCGTCAAAATGGCAAACGCCATGCCCACAACAAAACCAATGCCCATAAGCAGAAAAACAACAAGAAAGGTGTGTCCGGGATGAGCCTTGATGAAGCGAAGACTACCCCTTAATGAATCACCTACCTGCGCATCTTCAACAATCAAGTACGTGTTCGCAATTGCTGCGAATACCCCGAAAAGAAATCCAATAATCAACAATACAAGAAAAATTAATCCTCCCCCAAATATTCCGAGAAGAAGAGCTCCTGCTTCAGAAGATTCATACATACCGATCGAGAAAAATACCAGTACCCCTGCAATTCCACCGAGTATAACAAAAATCCCGCAATAGATAAGTCCTATGATACTCCATAATCCAATTATCCTGCCAACAAATTTCTTGCAATATTTAATGAATGTTTTGAACTCAAATTGTTTTTCCTTCAAAATGCTATCAAGCAGCATTGACCTAACTCCACCTGTTATGAAAGCCCAGAGCCAAAGACCCGCAAGAAGAAATATGAGAAATATAAGAACTCCAAGAAGAACAAGAACAACATTTTCCGCTATATAGGGAAGGAATTCCTCCGTCTCTACATCCCCCAAAAAAGCAGGAACAACCATAATAAGGGCAGGAATCGCTATCCCTATAAGTATAAGAGCAACCATAATGATCCCTGATACAAATTCCACAATAATGAGTATCCAGTTCTTATTTGTCCTCTTAAAAGTCGATTGTATGAACTGCCAGACTTCCATTATTACTCCTCTCTAATTCATCATTCCGGAAAGGCACGTGCCAAAAAGCGCTGCAAGGTTTGCTCCTCCTATACCGAAACCAAACATGAACGCCTTCTTCTCAAGATCAAGCGGATAGCCAAATTCTATATACAGCGATGTTGGAATCCAGCTCAACTCTTTCGCAACCGCTTCGCTCCTCTGAACATTAACACCACCAAAGAGTTGGCGATTGACATATTTCTGTGTAACATCCGTATCATACATCTTGGGAGCATAAAATATCTGTCCACCACCGTATACTGACAAGAACTCTCCGAACCGCATGCTTGCAACCAGATCACCTTTGGGAACAAGTCCACCTTTCCAAATATTATAGG
>SOKD01000207.1 GCA_004376305.1 Candidatus Cloacimonadota bacterium
TTAATTCAATGGCTTCCTCCATAATCTCTATTGCATCATCGTAGTTTTTTTGTTTTCGGTAGATACGATTTAGATTAATGTACGAGTAAATATAGAGAGGATTTATATCGATTGCTTCCTTATAGCTCGATATTGCCTCATTGATTAAGCCCATGGCAGACTGGATAGTCCCAAGCGCATCAAAAGAATCTTCGTTATAACCCCTCAATTCAATTGCTTTTTCGCAATTCTTCAGGGCTTCCTCGTTCAAGCCCATACAATGTTTTGTGAGAGCAAGCATTTTGTATGAAGGTGCATAATCGTTACAGATTTGTATTGCTCCATAGAAGCTGTCCAATGCTTCATTGAGTTTATCCTGATAATAGAGGGCAACTCCATGGTTATGATAGTCAGTACATAATGCGGCATCATGGTCGCTTTTTTATTTACTTATACTGATCAGTTTCTTGTATGCAAATTCCGCCTTCTTATTTCTTGTATTTTCGTCAAGGTCTATATCATCATCGATGGGTTCATGCGTTATCTCATCCGAGCCTCCAAGGTAGCAGAATCCCATATAGAAAAGTGAATCCTCGTGTTCAGGATTGATCTTAAGTGCCTTCTCATAGTATGATATTGCCATGGAAAGTTCACTCTTCAATCTATGTTCCTCTCCTTTTTTGAAATAGAAATCTGCATCATTTGCTTCACTGAGAGCATCGAGCCCTCTTATAACAAGTTCATATCCTGCATTTGGATCGAATCTGGTTAACGAAAATGTAAGTTTAACAAGTGATTTCTCCGGATCAATCATCTTCCTATACCTTAGCTCCAATTAAATCGTTATAAACGGCAATAAGTTCATCAAGTTCTTCCTGTTTCCTGGATATTTTTTCTTTTATATCGTTAGCAAGCTCCTGAAGCAGGTCTCTACCTTCTCTTTTAGCCTTGTCAACTTTCTCCTTTAATTTATATGGCTCATTATTCTCGAGAATTTCGATTTCCACCGTCAGTTTCTCTAAAATCATAAGAAGGAGATCGTATTCTTTTTCCAATCGTGCAAGCTTCTCTTCAGGTTTCTCATCGGCTCTTGGTTCATCGCGTTTTATTTTTTTCATATATCTTCTAAGCGTTTCAATATCACCATTTCTGTACGCTTCATTAATTGCTATGAAAATCTTATGGAATTCTTTTTTCTGTTTTTCATTCTTTGCCATATCGGGATGAAACTTGAAAACAAGCTTGTGATATAAGCTTTTCAATTCCTTAAGAAAATCTTCTTCAAACGTTTGACTTTTTTGTTCTTCTTCCTGATACTTTTTGTATTCCTCTGATGATTCAGTCGTTTCATCTTCAAGATCATCAATTCTTTTTCTTTCTTTATTGAATTTCTTGTTTACTTCCTCTTCAATGTTCTGCATATCCTCTTCAGTAAGCGTCTTTCCTTCAACGAGGGCGATTCGATGTTTGTATTCCTCTATCCTAAGAGTGATTCTGTCAAGTTTTACATAGTAGATGCCAACCCTGGTATTATATTCTGTTATAAATAGCTTCAGCGTAAACTCCTGATCTTGAATCTCAATTCGAAAATCGGAAATTTGCTCCTCAAGTTCCTTTATGCTTTCTTCAAGAATTGAAATCTCCTCATAAATATCGAGACAGGCAAGGCTGAAGTCACTTTCATCCCTGGCAAAATATTTTTCAAACCGTTCAGGATTGTAGTCATGAGATTGTTTTTTATAGTCATTAAAATTGGCATAAAATATGTTAAGGATCATTTTATCAAAATCAACCACTGGTTTGTCTTCTTTCGAGTATTTGCTGCAAAAACGTGGCGTATCATCATGGTAATTAATAATGTAACAATACTCGTCCTCGCAGTATTCGAACTTTAGAAATTGTCCATGCATAAGGGTATCGAATACATATTTCATCAAATTGAATCGTATAGAGTAAACCTGTTTATGATATTTAAGTACAATTTTCTCAGAGATGTGTTTCATAATTAACGTATCCAGTATCTTGAGCTTTTCATAAAGGTACTCGTAACCACCCAGATCCCTGAGTGCACTTCTCATCGCTTCTTTCGCTCTATACTTTGATGTCTCGAGATCTCTCAGTTGTTGCAAGACGAACCCAATTGCAATATCCTTGTCACAATTCTCATCGTAATAGTACTCATCATGAAATGCATCTCCTGAAAGCACCTTATCCTGCAAATCCCTATCAATGTACATAAAAAATTGCAGTATTCGATTAGAATTGTATCTTAATTCCTCTATTGTTTGTTTTTGTGAGAAATGCATACGGAAAACATTTCCAATTATTGCTGAGGATATCACGATTGATAGCAAGAATCTTAAAGTAATAAATATATCACCCCAGTAAATTCCCCACGAGTCAGGTATAAAGAAAAAAATCACATACAAACCAATAAATGATATTGCCAGGAGAAAGAGGAAAATAATAATCCGAAGTGAGAATTGTTTGAATGATTCTTGCTCTCCATGTGCTCCATAGAATACAAACTCATGCTTTGGAATGTAATATTCTATATTCTCTTCACTCATTTAACGTTCCCGATAATGAGGTTTCTAACCCAGTTCTTCACTTGAGCATTCACTCATTCCTTTTGTATCATCATGCAATAACCCCATCAAGAGCGAGCATTGCCAATATCACCGATTTGTACGATTCAATGAAGCTCTTCCCTTTTCGCATTTCAAGAACTGTTTTCCGGAGGACCAATTCATTTCTTACTTTGAGGTTATGGAGGTTGAGGATTGATTCTAAGCAATCAATGAATACGTCTCTTTTTTTAATTTGAGATTCAAGTTTTATTGCAAGCAAAAAGAAGAGCCCCTCGGGAAGCAGCAGCTTTATCCTTCCTGACTCAGCCTGTTTCAGAGTTTTTTCTATTTCATCAAGAACCTCTGAGTCAGTTGAGGTAAAGTAGTTTAAAAAGATCTCCGGCAGAATAAGATAGGTCTTCATTTCTCCTCCTTATCTTTTACCTTTCCTCGAAAATCAAAGATAGTTTTCTTTATTGGTACGACGACAACATCTTTTCCCCTGATTTCAAAAAGGAGTTTATCACCTGTTTTAATGTCAAGGAAATCACGTATCGCTTTCGGTATTGTAACCTGGCCTTTCTTTGTTACCCTTGTTGGTTTCATTACATCCTCCTATTGCTTACATTTGATTAAGTATTACTTTCTACAATATAATACCAAAATCCCAATTTGTCAAGGGGTAAACGCTTTTTTTGAGATTTTTTTCTTTAGAAAAATCGTGAAGGCTGGCGATACGGCAGCAAAGAGTAATGAGCATAGTGCAAACGGCAAGTGACAAGTATCAAGTAGCAAGTAACAATTGCCTGCGGTATGGTGGTTCGACAGGCTCACCGCGGTATGAGACCTGCGGTCGGTAATAGCCGCTTGCGCGGCGGTATAAGCCTAAA
>SOKD01000357.1 GCA_004376305.1 Candidatus Cloacimonadota bacterium
CAATTGCACAAAACAAGTCATAAAACCCGCTGTCACTGATATACCACATCCAGTTGAACCACTGGTAATCAATATTCCTAAAACCGCCGATGAAGAAGCAAGGGAGAAACAAAAGGAAAAAGCGATAGAAATCGCAAGAAATTTACCGTTAAACATTAAAATCGGGCAGATGATTACCTGTTATCCCCCAAGTTTCGAGTTTGTGAAGAAATATCAAATCGGCGGCGTTATTCTCAACCAGAACTTTATCAGGGACCTTGCATCAACTGCACAAATGATAGAAAACTACAACAAAGATGCGATTATTCCGCTCTTTTTTGCAATTGACCAGGAAGGGGGAAAAGTTAACAGATTAAAACATATTGAGGGATACAAAAAAACGCCATCAGCAAAGGAACTTGGCAAGTCCTACAGCAAAAAAGAACTTCTGGCATATGCATACCGAACAGCAGCAACGATGCGAAATATGGGAATTAATGTAAACCTTGCACCATCACTGGATATTTCAAGCAGTGAAAATGCATTGATGAATGTTCAGGAGCGCTCCCTCGGCAGCAACCTGATTACTGTCAAAAAGCAAACCGAAACACTCATTGACGGATACCGGGCGGGTGGTGTTCTCTGTTTTGCAAAGCATTATCCCGGATATGGTGATGTGAGGATAAATAGCGATGTAACGGTCGCCCATTACAATTTTCCAGCAATCAGGATGATCGAGAATCTCAATCTCTTTCTGGCTCTATCACATAAAATTGACGGTATAATAATGTCCAGTGTCATCTATACTGATTTTGATAGCGTTCCCGCACTTTTTTCGAAGAGTATTATTGATCTCATTCGCTTTTCAAATCCTGATATTCTTGTTATGACCGATGATCTGTATGCACCGGCTTTGAGAATCCTTGAAAATGAAGACCTTTCAGTAATAGCGGCTAAGACTTTCTATGCTGGAAACGACATACTCCTGATACTCTGGGATATAAAAGCGCTCATCCTTATGGACGCAATTGAAAAAATAATCACTGCTCATCCTGAAATGGAAGAGCAGGTAAATCACAGTGTAACCAGGATACTGCTTGCAAAGAACCGCATCTATCCAGGTCTCATTGACACATTGTACGCTTCATTGAAAACGACGGATGAAACACCCCCTGAATAGATGTCACGATCATACCACGCCCACCTTAATCCACTGATACATCCATTTCATACAACTTTTCAACAATCGTGAGCATATCAAGATTCAGAAATCTTTTCAAGACTTATAGGGATTGAAATTGGCAAAAAACAAAAGTATTTCCGATACCTTCATTGCATTTGATCTTGAAACAACAGGTCTCGATTCCTCTGACAGAATTATAGAAATTGGAGCTGTTAGAGTGCAAAATAAAGAAATAGTGGATACGTACCAAACCCTCATAAATCCCCGAATGCATGTACCACTGGAGATCATTATCCTGACAGGCATTCAGGAAGAAGAGATCAAAGAAGCACCCTTTCTTGAAGATATTAAAGATGATGTGCTCCATTTTCTTGGACGTACCCCTTTGATTGCTCACAATGCTCCTTTTGATATCTCCTTTCTTGAAAAAGAGGCAGGAAATCTCAATAATCCGGTAATCGATACGCTGAAACTGTCAAGGATCTTGCTTCCTTTCATAAAAAACCATAAGCTCAAAACGCTCTATAACCTTCTTGAAAACGGAGAACCAGCATTTCACCGTGCTCTCGAGGATGCAATTGCCACATCAAAAATTTATGTTAAACTTCTCAATATTATTGAATCTCTTCCCACTGAAATTCTAAAGAAGATCAGAAGCATTGCGGACACATTAACAGATGATTCACTTCGTTTGTTCATCGATGCACACAACAGGTCCGGTGTGCGTACGGTAAGGGAGAGTGTTTGTGGGATTACTCAATATGCTCCCATTCCTTCCAATGTTATCGAGTTTAAAGCAGAAGATGAAAAACATTCTTTTGAAGCATCAGAGAAATGTGTGGAAGAAATCCTTTCCGATGAGAGTATGATCAACAAGGCAGGCATTAAATATGAACATCGACCCGAACAGATTGGCCTGTCAAAAATGGTTATGGGAGCTTTCTTAAGCGATGAAATACTCGTTGCGGAGGCTGGAACAGGAACAGGAAAAACGTTCGCATACCTTATCCCATCAATACTGTGGAGCACGTTTTCAGAACAAAGAGTCCTTGTTTCTACCTACACAAAGAATCTTGAAGATCAGATATTCAATAATGATATTGTCAACATTTCAAAGACGTTAGGCATATCATTTAAGGCTTCACTCATAAAGGGAAGAAATAATTATCTGTGCTTGAGACGGTGGTTCAACATGGTGCAGGTGCAATTTACCGCCCTGGAACAGGAGGATCGATATGCACTTCTTAACCTCATTACTTGGCAGCACTTAACACAAACCGGGGATATTTCAGAAAATAGTTCATTACATATTCAGCAGAAACAGCCTCTCTGGTCTCTGCTCTCATGCGATCTAAAAGACTGTGAAATGAATAAGTGTTCATATTTTGCCAACTGTTATCTTGCAAAAATAAGAAAGGAAATACAGGATTCAAACATCGTCGTACTTAATCATTCACTTCTGTTATCCGATCTTAATGCTGAACAAAAGATCCTTGGAGAATATCATCGACTCATCATCGATGAGGCACATAATCTTGAAAGGGCAGCAACGGACTTTCTGGGAGATATGATTACATCAAGGTACCTCAGAAACATGCTTGACAGGCTCTTTAAAAGAGGGAAAGGGCTATTGATAACATTAAGGGAAACCATCAAAATTCTTGGAGAGGAATCAATGCCCGTTACCTTAATTGATATCAAGAAATGTATTGAACTGGTTATAAAATCAAAAGAGATCCTTGCACAAATTTCGAAAAGTATTGCTGAATCATTGCAGCAGGCCGAATACAAATCAATATGCCGTCTTACAAAAGCAAGCACACTTCTGGAGGAATTAAATCCATACAATGAAATCTTTTTTTCAAACCTCTGTACAATCAATGAGGTTCTGGAATCTTTTATCGATCATCTTTCAGAATCAAAGCAGCGTGCCATGGGAAAAAGAAACGTTGATGAAATCACGGAATTAACGGCAGAACTGAATGATATGAAAGAAAGGTTCCATTCATTGTTCTCATGTGAGGAGAGTAATATGTGCTACTGGGTTGAACTTTGTGATGGATTTGAAAATTTCAAAGCCATCTCTGCAACAATTGTTATCGCTGATATGCTTAAAGAGAGACTTTTCGACAGGATCCAAACTGGTGTGCTTGTTTCTGCAACAATTCTTGTTGAGAGTAGCTTTGGCTATTTTAATCAGAAATTAGGCTTGGTTCGCAACGAAAGGGTTGCTGAATTTCATACGGGTACTTCTTTTGATTTCGATAAGCAAGTAC
>SOKD01000200.1 GCA_004376305.1 Candidatus Cloacimonadota bacterium
TATGTTGAATATTCCATTACATACGGCAAAGAATAACATCATTATGTCCAATATGAGAGAAGTGCAGAGAGCAATCATGCAGTTTGCCATGGAAAGTGATGGAAGATACCCGGCACATTTCAATGTCAAATCGCAAGGCTCCTCATACAGTGTAAGAGAGATACTCAGAACTCATTTAAGCAACCCATACATTCAAGGTGCTCCAGCTGTTATGATTTCTCGAGGTGACACTTCCGAGTGGTTCGGTGCATATGAGGGAAAGGTGATATATTTTCCCATAGACATAAATTTTGATGAGTTATACTCAAGTAGATATGTTATTAAAGGATCGAGTGATAAGAGGTTTCTAAAACATGTGGTAAAATCAGATAATCTATATGAGGGGGAATGAATGAGAAGCAAAACGTTTTTTATGTGTGCGTTCTTGTTCCTGTTTTTTGCAACATGCGCGAAAGAGTTTACCGAAGACACAATGAAAAGCGATATTAAAGCCTGGTGGGGAGCAAAGCAGATAAGCGATATACTAATAGATGATTATTTGGAAGAAGATACGCTTGTGACAGTTCTTTCCCGATTGGTAGTTGCCCGTGATACAACCGTTCGAATGTCGTATGAGTACAAGAAATTTAAGAAAGGTTGGAAGCTCACAAAAGGTCCTTTCGATGAAAGAACAAAAGAGTTCTGTATTCAGGAGATGAGCGAGTCTCTATTTAAGAATGCAAGGGAGGCTGTAATAAAAGCAAGCATGAGAAATGTACAATCAGTTTTAGAAATTATCTATGTAGAGAAAGGCGGTTACCCTTCAAGCATAGTCACGGGTGATTCGATAATGGGTGAAGATATTCTTCGGTACTTTCAGCGAGCCAAAAATCCATATTTCTCTGATGAGCCCGCTTTTATTGATGCTCTTGGTGATACCGGTGAATGGTTTCCTGAATACATCGGAAAGGTTATCTACTTTGCCTGGGTTGAAGAAGATGAAACCGTTTCTCACTTTTTAGTTCGTGGGTCAACATCTATGGAATTTATTGACCTTGTAATGGGAATGTGGGGAGAGGAGTATTAGGGCAGGGGAGATGAGAAAAAGCGGTTGACATTAGGGAGGAGAAATAGGTATATTGGCGCGTGAATAGGGAGAAAGATTGGGAGACAAATGGTTAGGACTGAAAAGATATCAGAATTTATTATACGAAGGTTCCAGTTTTGATGTGCAATTTAGCGCATGGGGTACTGGAGGAAGATAAACAATTTGTCATAGCGTCCTAAGTATCCGCGGTAAGTATCTCTGGAATCGATATCAATGCCAATATTTGTTCCAATGTGTGCTGAATTCTTGAATTTATGCACTGCGGTTAGAATAATCCTGTTATCCCTTCTTTTTCGTTCTTCGCTTATGTAATGAGTATTTCCGTTACAGTAACTAACGATAATTTTTGACTTGGTCCAGAAATTGGTCTTGATGCCAAGGAGAAAGGACCTTCTTTCTATGCTTTCACCAGTGCTGGTCAGGTTTTGTTCGAGATCGTAAGAGAAGCGCGCAACAAGATGCAAAGGAGAGGAACTTCTTTCGTCAAGAAAAATATATGGTTTGAACCGGGTTCGTTTCTCCACACTTTCAATAAATCCCTCTGGAGAGAGATGCTTATTATCAATGAAGAGGAAATGCATTCCCCAACCCCACACACATGAATCAGCAAAGAAAATTTTATGTTTTATGTCAATGTCTGATGAATTGCCTTTTATTCCGTACAGGATCTCACCGTCCTTGTTTTCGTACGTAGCGCGATATGGCAGCATCACAGCATACGAAAGTATGAACCTGTGGTTTTCCTTCATTATAGCGGATACATCGAATGCAAGTTTGATGGGTTTCTGTTGATAGATTCGCATCGAGTCTTCATTTCTGTCTTTATAGCTGTAGTTATTGGGCGCATTTTCAAAAGTGAGAGAAAGCCGTATGAAATCAATTGGTGTTTCTTCGTAGGAGTACCGTATCCCAATGTCGCTCTGTTTCTTATCGTAATATGGATAGCCAAAAGCGGAAAGGTGGTGTCTTTTATGAAACCGCCACTTCAGTTCTATCTCCCTTTCATAGAACTGGCTGTCTACGTTTGCATCTGTAAAGTAATTGAAGGATATGAAAAAACGCTCATGCAGGGGGAATCTTCCCTTCCAGTGTTGGAGTATATGCAGCGTATGCAGATCATAAGAGCTTCCGAGAATGCGGAAGCCGGTGGTCATCTCTTCCCATTCATCTTCCCACCAGGGAAGGAATTGTGCCTGCATGCTGCTGATACTGTATTCAGGGTCAAGTTCCTCAAATAGTTTTCCTTCAGCGAAAGGAAAGCAGGTGAGGAGCATAATTGCAGTCAATAATACAATGCCGTGATTGACTTTGCAAAAAAGCTGTTTGGACATGATCTTTCTTTTACCTCCGTCCTCTCTTTTTTCTCTCCGGATATTTTGCCATCCCGCATGCCAGTCGCACTGCTTCGATGAAGCTATCGGGAGATGCAATGCCCTTTCCTGCAATATCAAAACCGGTACCGTGATCCGGCGATGTTCTTACAAAAGGCAAGCCAAGTGTTACATTCACATTGCACCCCCAGCTGAGCAGCTTAACGGGGATCATTGCTTGATCGTGGAACATAAAGAGGAGAGCATCAAAGGAATTGCTTTTCAGAAAAATGGTATCGCTCGGGAATGGTCCTTCTGCTCGTATTCCCAACTTCTGGGCGCTTTCTATTGCAGGTCTTATTATGCTTATTTCTTCTTTCCCTAAAAATCCATCTTCTCCTCCATGAGGATTAAGAGCCGAGACTCCAATTACTGGTTTCCTAATTCGGAAAAACCGTTGTAATTCCCCGGAAAGGATTTGAAGTTTTGAAACGATGCAGGTGCGGGTAATTTTTTCAGGAACAGCCCGTATACTAAGATGTGTGGTGACAATTCCTGTTTTTAATTTCTTTGATACAAAGAACATGAGAATATCCTTTGCGCCGCTCATCCTTTTGAGCATTTCTGTGTGACCGGTGAATTTTCTTCCTGTTAGATTAATAGCGGATTTGCATACCGGTGCAGTTACCAGCGCATCAATTTTTCCTTCAGCTGCAAAGTGAATTGCCTTCTCTACAATCCTGTAAGCAATATCTCCCGTTAATGCCGATGGTTTTCCGACCTGGAAAGCTATTGGATCAGCAACATTAAGAACAGCAACCTTTTTTGACATGTTTTCTGTGCTTTTTGTAACCGGAAGTGTAATTGCTGAATGCAAGAGATGTGCGTATTGACCGAGAAGTCCTGCAGGAGCAAAAATGATAAACTGGCAACCGGGGATCCTTCTGAGCGTATGTACTGATTTCAGTATTATTTCAACACCTATGCCTGCCGGATCACCAACAGTACTGCCAATCTTCTTCATCAGATAATATCCA
>SOKD01000342.1 GCA_004376305.1 Candidatus Cloacimonadota bacterium
GCGTTCTTTCACGCACCTTAAAAGGTGCGGTTACAGTCCAAGTTCTTCTGATATCGACTGCATTCCTTTGAGACAGATGCCAATGAAATCCTCAAGCTCAACCCCAAACAGGGAGCATGTTCTTATCTGTTCCCTGTTTGCTCCAGCAGCAAACCGCTTCTCCTTAAAGCGACGCATGATGAAATCGGTATCAAGCTTAGCAAGTTTTTTGTCAGGATGCATCAATGCAGCTGCTACTATAAGCCCTGTTGTTGGATCAATTGCATAGAGCACCTTATCCATAACTGAAGTCCTCTCAACGTGACCCGTATGTGAAACGATAGCCTGCAGCACATCCTCGGGAAGTCCTTTTCCTTCGAGCATCTCAACGGTCTCAAAACCATGTCGAGGGAAATTATCTTTTGTCTTATCATAATCAAGATCGTGAAGCAAACCTGCAATTGTCCATCGTTCTCTATCCTCTCCAAGATGTTCCGCAAATACTTCCATACATACTTCAACTGCAAGCATATGCTTTATGAGATTCTTGTTTGATACTTTTTCTTCTACCAACTCAAGTGCTTCATCTCTCGTCATGCCACTCCTCTCTCTCTTGGTTTTTCAGGTCTTCACTTTACTTTTTACTGTTTTCAGTTTTTCTTGACTTTGATTTTCCTTGTTCCTTTTTCCTTTATCCTTGTTACTTGTTACTTATTACTTGTTCTTCTACTCCCATACCCCCGTAATCTTCCTTTTGCAGAATTTGCACTTTCCGTTTACGATTTTGTTGTCTTTAACAATGTACCCTGTCCGCTTGATAATCACCTTCCCACATCCGGGGCAGTACGTATTTTCTGCTGAATGTCCAGGAATATTACCAATATAAACGTAGTTAAGCCCCCGGTCTCTCGCTATTTCTTGTGCCATTTCAAGTGTCTTAACAGGTGTTGGCGGAAGATTCTTGAGTTTATAGGTTGGATGGAAACGGGAAAAATGTACCGGTACATCAGGACCCAGATGTTCAAAAATCCACAGAACCATCTCCTTTATTTCTTTCTTTTTATCATTGAGGGAGGGAACAACAAGGTTTGTTATCTCCAGATGAACCCCTTTATTAACTAATGTCTCAAGTGTTTCAAGAACTGTTTCAAGGTATCCGTGACTGATCTTGTAGTATGTCTCATCATTGAAGAATTTGAGGTCAATATTGGCGGCATCAAGATATTCGCATAACTCCTCAAGAGGCTCAGTGTTGATCGAACCATTTGAATGCATGGTTGTCCGTATTCCGGCATTCTTCGCTAATTTGTTTGTATCATACATATATTCATAAAAAGCAGTCGCCTCGGAATAGGTCGAGGCAATTGACGGAGTCTCGTACTGGATTGCAAGATCAACCATATCCTGAGGAGAGAGAGCATAGTTATAGGTCTCTTCGGGATGAAATTGCGAAATCTCCCAGTTCTGGCAGAACTTACATCGAAACGTGCATCCTGCAATTGCAAATGAGAGCACCTGTGTGCTTGGAAGAAAATGAAAAAGTGGTTTCTTCTCCACAGGATCAATATGAATGGCGCAGGGGTTCCCGTAGGCAACCGTGAAAAGTTTTCCTTCCCGGTTTATTCTCGTTCTGCAGAAACTCCTCTCGCCGGGTTTTAGTTTGCAGAAGTTCGGGCATCGTGTACACTGCACAACTTTCTTGTTGAGTTTCCGGTAGTGACGCGCCTCAATTTCAGCTAAATAACCAAGCTTCTGCGCTTCTGCATCCTCAGTTGTAGCAAGGAACGCTGCTGATGAAAGTGTCATTGCAGCGGTAACTCTAAAAAAATCTCTCCGCGAGATTGTATTTTTCATAGCTCTATTATATAAAAATTTTAGATGAAAGTCAAATTGTTTCCTGAATCCCTGTTATTTGCTCGATATCGGAATTAATCCTGCAAGGTCAATCATCACGTTAAAAAGTTGAGAAGATTCATTTGTACTTTCTTAAACATAACAGGTCACCATTATATGGCTCAGCTTTCAAAACAAAATCAAACCTGTTCAAACTCATACATAACGCAAAATCCTTTTCTGGTGCCCATTCAATATCTGGATTAAAAAATTTCTGAGTGGTTTCATATCCTTTTAAATTGGATACTATCTTCTGAAAATCAGCGGGTTTATTTTCCAGAATATCCCTTAGATATTGCGCGCATAATGTATCTTCATCTGTTTCTTCTATTCCCGCAGCACCCATACAAACTAAAGAAATCCTCAAAGGATTCCTTGATTCAATATAATTAACTACTGCTTTTGCATTGACAAAGCTCCCGGTAATAATCTCATCCGCCTTCGTTGCATTTACCAAACCCTTTGTGCCTGCTGTTGTTGTATGAATAACTGTTTTGCCTGAAAAATCAACCTGCTCTATTCTGGCGGGAGAATTTCCGTAATCAAAACCATCCGGCTTCTTACCATTCCGTTCTCCCATGAGAATAAAATCGGGATTTTTCAGCTTTAAATCTCTGGCTTTATCGAAATCATTCACAGGAATTATAATCTTTGCGCCATTTCCAAAAACATAGCATGCAACAGAAAAAGCACGAAAAACATCAATAACCACAGTCAACCCTTGCGCCTTCCGTGCTCCCTCAATTAACTGTAATATTTCTATGTTCACTGTGCTCTACTTTCCCTCTTTAAATCCACACAGGATAACCCTGTGTAATACCATTATGTGAAAGTGTTTTCCTATTACATGGGTAAAGCCTGTGGCTACCTGATACATAAAACACTGAATAGTAATATTTAACTTTTCACTTTCCATTTTTAACGTGTCATTAATCTGGTCCCTCAAGGGGAACATAACAGTATTTCTTTCTTCCACATATTTCACACATTTTACCTTCCCATATTTTTGCAAAGAGAGTAGATACTTTCTGTATCATTTCATTGTCCTGAGTAATTATTCCAATCTCGAAATTTCTCCTGTTCTTGCCCTTTGCACCAAGACCTGCACCGGTAAGATTTGGACTCCCGATAAAGAGTTTATTCCCATCAATAAGTACACATTTGAAATGAACTCTCAAACATCGCTTCATCACAAAATATTTCTCATTGCTGAGTCGATAACTCTTAAAATCCTTTAAAAAAACTCCCGATGGGATCCCCGAGTGAAGAATACGAACCTCTACACCTTTGCCGCAAAGCTCTTTAAACAATTTTACGATTGATATGTACCGTTGCCCTTTTTCTACTTGCAAATCCTTTACATTTGCAGTCCCAATCAAGATAGAACTCTTTGCCTTCAAAATTCCTTCCAGAACAACTGCATTGTAGATCTCTGTGTTCTGAAGATACTTACTTTCCACGCGATTCCTTTCTCAAAAAATACCGTAAGTCTTAGCGTTTTGCTATTTTAAGGCATTGCTTTATGATATCCGGACGCACTGATTTAAGAATATTTGGTTTC
>SOKD01000029.1 GCA_004376305.1 Candidatus Cloacimonadota bacterium
GTGTTTCTTAACATCACAGAAAATGCTCTGAAATTCAACAAGAAGAATGGCGAAGTTATTGTAAAATGCTATATAGTGCAGGGAAACATTATTACGGAAATCAAAGATACCGGGATTGGAATCCGAAAAAAATACCACAAATTAATATTCGATAGATTTTTTCAGGTGCAGAGTTCATCAAAACGCGGTTATCGGGGTTCAGGAATAGGGCTTTCTCTTTGTCTTGAAATCATAAGATATTTTGATGGAGATATTAAAGTAAGGAGCACAGGAAAGAACGGTTCAACTTTCATTATCCAGCTTCCTGAAAAATAGAAGCAAACCCTTGCGTGGCATAATACACCGAATACAATCCTAACGGGATTTATTCAGGTTTTCCAACAGGGATGATATAGATCGGGCTCTCCTCTTCAGTACAGTCTATAACAGATCTTACCTTTTCATCATAAAAGGCACCTATGGGAACAGAACCTAAACCGAGGCCAACAGCCTGTAGTTGTATATTTTCGGCTACATGGCCTGCTTCAATATGAACGTATCTGATTCCCCGTTCACCGTATTTCTTTGTTGTTCTTCATAGAGTGCGGTGATTACAAAATCAACGGGTGCTGATGCAATTACTGGTTGGGACAAAGCCGCGTTTGAGAGCTTTGTTCTGAAATCTCCTTTCCTGATGAGCACAAGTTTGTGTTCCTCTGGAATGTATCGGTATATACCTTCTTCAACAACTGCATAAATCTCAAGAGGATAGAGGGCACCAGCGGAGGGAGCGGCTCTGAATTCGAATCCATGCAATGTATCTGTTATTCCCTGAGCAGCCCAGAGAAGTTGAGAAATCTCTTCAATGCAGAGGGATTCCTTGTTAAATGACCTCATACTCCTTCTGTTCTTGAGAGCTTCTTCAATACTTATATTTCCTCTTAAATGCGGCGGGGGAAGAGCAATTTCATTTTCAACGCCTCCAAAAATGCACAGCAAAAATAAAAATGGCATCATTGATACCTCCGAATTAAACCTTATCTTTGTAAATTTCAATAAATTTTCTGAGTGAGCGATTATAGGTTCGTTCTATTGTATCAGGGAAAAGACATGCTGGCAATTCCTTCATACCCCAATGGTACTGCAGACACTCACAGCATTTTCCTTTGCGAGAACAGGGTTCGTAACTGCAGTTGCATATTTTCAGATTTCCTTCAATAGCGCATTCCATAGTTTCTCCTTTGTTGAATTGCATTCATAATAAGCCTCTTGTGTTCACTACGACAGCATCTTTTTCCATTCATTAAGAAGATTAAGTGCATCGATTGGTGTGAGTTTCGATATATCAAGAGTATTGATTTTTTCGAATATCTTCTGTTCAGGAGGAGTGAAGAGAGGGAGCTGTTGTACTACGATAGAATTTCCTTTAGCTGAGGACTTCTTTCGTCGTCGAATGAGATCTTTCTTTTCCTCTTGCTCGAGCTCAATCAGGATTTCTTTTGCCCTCGCAATGACCTCTTCCGGAAGACCGGCGAGTTTTGCCACATCTACACCATAGCTCTCATCTGCACCTCCACGGACAACCTTCCTTAGGAAAATTATTCTATCTTCCCATCGCTTTACAGATACATTGTAGTTTTTTACTCCCGGTAAGATATCCTCAAGCTCAGTGAGTTCATGGTAATGTGTCGCAAAGAGAGTTTTTGGATGGACCTGCGCATTATTGTGCAGAAACTCGCAAACACTCCATGCAATTGAAAGACCGTCGAATGTGCTTGTTCCTCTCCCGACCTCGTCAAGAATTACAAGGCTTTTTTTTGTGGCATTATTAAGGATATTGGCTGTTTCTATCATCTCGGCGAGGAAGGTACTCACACCACGTGATAGATCATCTGATGCTCCGATACGGGTAAAAACCCTGTCCACTATTCCCATCTGAACCTTTTCAGCAGGAACGAAACAACCCATTTGTGCCATAATGGTAATGAGCCCAACCTGCCTGAGATACGTTGATTTTCCGGACATATTGGGTCCGGTAATAATTAATATCTGGTTATTATATGAGTCAAGGTGGCTATTATTGGGAATAAAGGTTCCTCTCTCGAGCATTTGTTCAACAACAGGATGTCTTCCTTCCAAGATATGGAGCACATCTGACTCATCAATAATTGGTTTTGAATACCTATTTTGTTTCGATATGAATGAAAAACAAAGAAGCATATCCAAAAAGCCAATTGCCTTTGCGGTTTTCTGTATATCCTGGATCCTTCGCAAAATATCTGTTCTTATCGTAACAAAGATATCGTATTCCAATGATTTTACTTTTTCTTCAGAACCCAAAATCGTGCTCTCGTACTCTTTGAGTTCGGGGGTTATGAATCTTTCACAATTGGTGAGGGTTTGCTTTCTCATGTAGTCATCAGGAACGTGTTTCAAGTTTGCTTTTGTAACTTCTATGTAGTAGCCGAAAACCGAATTGTACTTGACCTTCAGAGAAGCAATACCCGTTCGTTTTCTCTCCGTTAATTCGAGATTTGCAATCCAATCCTTTCCCCGGGAAACGATTACCCTTATTCCGTCAAGCTCTTCATTAAATCCATCTTTTATAATTGCGCCTTCCTTCACCGTTAAAGGTGGGTTATCAACGATTGCATTCTCTATGAGAGCAACTTCGTCGTTGAATACATTAATATTCTGGTTTATATTTGTGAGCACGGTGGATTGCAGTCCGTTCATTTCACTTTTTATTTGAGGTAGAAACGCAAGTGAATTTGCCAGCTGAATCAGGTCGCGAGCATTTGCTCTTTCGGTAGCTATTCTACCCATCAAGCGTTCAATATCTGAAATGGATTTTAGTTTATTTCTGAGCGTTTTTCTTTTTGCATCATCACCATACAGTTCGAATACTGCTGAAAGCGTTTCCTGAATTGATTCGATTCTGTATGAAGGTTTAAGGAAATTCATTCTTAGAATTCTTGCACCCATCGGCGTGACGGTGTCATTAAGCACCTCAAACAATGTACCATCCGTTGAGCTATCAAACCTCCTGATGAGTTCGAGATTTCGAACGGTTGCATTATCCAGGATAAGTCTATCATTCAGGTTATCGACTATTATTTGCTTAATGTGTTTAAGTTTTCTCTTCTGTGTTGCGTTAAGATACGCCATAAGCGCCCCTGCAGCACCAATACCGAGATGCAACTCCTGGATCCCGAAACCACGGAGTGTCTCAACTTCGAAGTGATTCTTGAGTTTCTCTGATGCATAGGTATAATGAAAATTAATATCGGGAACGGGCGTAATTACGAAATCACCTAAAAAGTCGTATTCGTTATTCTCACTGATTAGGATTTCATGTGGATTGATGCGTTTCAGCTCATCGAGTATTTCAATTCTCTTCGGTTCTTCAATAAAGAAGTCACCGGTGGAAATATCGCAATAGGCGAATC
>SOKD01000279.1 GCA_004376305.1 Candidatus Cloacimonadota bacterium
ACCGAGCTGGAATGAATCAAAATAGATTGCTCCACCACCGGTGATCCTTCGCCCAATCTCAATTCCTTTTTCCCTGCAGTAATCAATTCTTACTTCATTCTCAACCGATTGATGATAGCCGATAAGCACTGCTTCCGGATAATACTGAAGGAACCGTAAGGTATTGGGAATGAGGCCTTTGGAATGTACCTCAAGAATAGCTTCATCGAGTGCAATATTTTCTGCTGCGCTTTTTATTCCTGTGTCCAAAAGACGCCACTTCACCGGATAATCCATAGCAAAAAAATATACCAAAACTTGCTCGCAAAGTCAAACGAAATCATTTTTCTTGACAAGGAGAAAGATGTATTGTACTGTTTGGATTGAGTTAGCAAAATCTTTCAGGAGTCATTAATTGCGATTCGGGTTTGAAAAAGCAAAAAAATTTACTCGGCAGTTACGTGAAGCAGGAAAAGCTGGCAGGAAACCATCTTTCGGACGGCTCGTAGATATTGTAAAATCCGGTTTACGCTACCGATTGAGTCCACTCGAGTACTATCTGTATGGTTTTGATGCCGATGGCATAACACGCAAGAAAAGGCTTTCATATCTGTCCAATGAAAGAATTGTAAGTGTTTTCCGACCAGCACTGAATAACCGGAGATGGATATCCCTTCTTGAAAATAAACTGCTTTTCTTCCACTACTATTCACAATTCAAACTTCCTGTAGTGAATGTTTACGGTTTCTATTACCCTGATCGCGGATTTTTCCTTGATGGAACATCATTACGAGGAAAAGATGATTTTGTGAAGTGGATAAAACAATCGGGCATAAAAGACCTGGTTGTGAAACCGGTTGGTTCTCTGGGAGGGAAGGGAATAAAAATTTTCACCAGAGTAATTTCACCAGAATTAGCTTTAGGAAACGATGGAAAGGAATACACTTTTGGAGAGATTTTTTCCTTCATGAACAATGACATTGCGACAAGGCAACCGCATGAGGATCCTTACAGGGGATATATCATTGAAGCGAAGATCTCTCAAGATCCTGTTATGAATGTGCTCTCTGGAGTATCGCTTAATACCATCAGGGTGTCGACAATAATAACAAAGCACGATGAAGTTCTTATCGATTTTGCCATGATCAGGATTGGTAAAGCGGGGAGTCTCACCGATAATTTACATCAAGGTGGTTACGTGGTAAACATACAGATTGAAAAAGGAGATCTTGATGAAAAGACGTTTGGCTATAAAGGCAAAGTGGGTCCCTGGATTGAAGAAAAAGAGCAGAAACTGAAACGGCTGTTTACAAAGGGCAGAATTCCTCACTGGGACGCAATTATTTCGCTTGCGAAAAAAACTGCTGCACTTTCACCTGAGTTGCGCTCTGTTGGCTGGGATATCGCTCTTTCGAAAGAAGGACCTGTTCTGATGGAGGGTAATGATAACTGGGACATGGTGATTGCTCAGGTACTTGCAGGTGGGTACCTTACAGAAAGAAGAAGAGAGATACTGAGAGAATACGGACTGGAGTTCCCAATGTAGTCGCGCCTTCTGAACTCGAGCGAACAAATAGTATGATAAACGAAGAAACGAACAGGCAGAGTTTCACCCGAAGGGTGGGTGGATTTGGATTGGGAACGGCTCTATCACGTATTCTTGGTCTTGTTCGCGAAATGACATTCTCATACCTGTTCGGTGCGGGAATGATGATGGATGCTTACCGGATCGCATTCAATATTCCCAATCTCCTCAGAGACTTGTTTTCAGAAGGTTCACTCAGTGCAGCATTTCTTCCCATTTTCTCCGATTACGACAAACGGAAAGGGAAGAAGGATGCTTTCCAATTTGCCGGGTATGTTTTCAATGTTCTTATTTTAGGTATTGGATTTCTTGTAGCCGCAGGGATGTTATTCTCGCCGCAGATTGTCCATACGATTGCATACGGATTCACAAAAGATCCTGAGAAGTTTGCCCTGACCATTCGGTTGACGAGAATCATGTTCCCGTTTGTTATGTTCATGGTGCTTTCCGCACTGAGCATGGGAATACTGAACTACTATAACCATTTCTTCACTACCGGTTTTGCACCTGCGTTTTTCAATCTTGGAATCATTGGCTGCGGCTTTGTCATTTCGCCATTTCTCATGCAGCGAGGGATTTCTCCAATAGTATCCGTTGGAATCGGTGTCCTTGTTGGCGCGCTTCTTCAGTTCTTGATTCAGGTTCCGTACTTCATAAAATCCGGATTCAGGTTCATCAGAAGGATTAATTTCAGGGAAAAAGGATTGCTGAGATTTCTGAAAATTATGATTCCCATCGAGTTCAGTTACGGCGTGACGCGAATTAATGTCATGGTAAATATGTTTCTTGCTTCATTGCTTATTGAGGGTTCGGTGTCATATCTTGGTTATGCCATGCGGTTGATGCAATTACCTATAGGTGTTCTGGGAATGGCTGTTGCCACCGTAACATTGCCCGATGCTGCGAAACTTGTTTCAGATTCAAAGCATGATGAAGTGATTAAAACCTTTTCCCGTTCCATTAGATTCGTTTTCTTCCTGACTGTTCCTGCTTCGGTGTTATTGTTTGTGCTCAGGATTCCTATCGTTGGTCTTATTTTTGAACGGGGTGCATTTACAGCAAAGGATACAATCTTTACATCACAGGCGCTTGCATACTATTGTCTGGGAATATTTGCCATGTCATCGTCGAGGATTGTGACGAGCATATTTTATTCCTATAAAGATGCCCGAACACCGATGATATTGAGCATCCTTGCTGTTGTGTTGAATATTGTCCTTTCCTTGATATTTATGAGATTTCTTCACTTCCGCGGTCTGGCACTTGCCGCTTCATGTGCGAGCATTTTCAATTTGGGCTTGCTGCTATTTTTCTTGAAAAGAAAGCTCGGATTCATTGACGGGAAACGGATTGCGACTGATTTTATAAAGATTATCGCTGCTGCTGCTTTTTCCGGCGGGAGCATGTTTGGACTCCTTTATTACCTGAACAATATGCTGTCATTTTCGCGCATGGTCGATTTCCTTATTGAATCTTCTGTTCTTTTTATCGCAGGCGGGGCACTCTACCTGCTCCTTTCCTTTATCTTTGGCATTGAATCCGCAAGACAGTTGCGGACGCACTTAAGAGGTTAATATGCATGCTGGAAAAAGAGAGTACAGGAAGGCGCAGGAAGAATAAAGCTTGCACTTATGAAAAGAGTGTGTTATCCTTTTATGGATACGATGTTTTGGATTCACTGTTATAGTATAAATATATGAGGAGGTATTATGAAATTCAGAGCATTTGTAATTCCGATGCTCCTTTTGCTTTCTGTTTCCCTTTCAGCAGAAGTGGTCACGCTCCAGCTTTCAAGCGGACCGGTTGCATTTTCCGATAGGGGAGCAACCATTGAAGGATTTGAAAAACTGCAGATTCCGGGTAC
>SOKD01000025.1 GCA_004376305.1 Candidatus Cloacimonadota bacterium
GTGGAAAACCATTTACAGCAATAGAAGCACAGATTGGAATCGTTCGCGGATTCCCACGTGGTCTCGATGTTATGGCAGTTCTCGGCAGCAATGATGCACTTACAATACTCAAGAAAGAAGGTGATGCATCATACGAGGGGTATGATAAACAGATGAAACTTCTGTCCGATGAATTCTCGCAATTCAGTAAAAAAACATGGAGAAAGAACCTGTACTTCAGAACCCTCTACCTGTTCAAGAAAATGATCGACAACAGCAATGAATTCACAAATCCCTATCTGAAAAAGAGAGCATGGACAAAAAAAATCCTCAATACGCTTCTCGGTGCCTGGGCTGAACTCCGTCATGACACCATTCTGTATGCAAAACAAAGCTACACCATTGGCGTAACATCTGTCCCTCCTTCGCTTCCCACCAAAACACCTCCTGCATATATTGAAGCGTATCCAAGTCTTTATACAGAAAACAGGATATTAATAAGCGCTTTGATTGAGCTCTTGGAACAGGAAAAAGTCGTTCCGGATGATGTAATAAGGAATCTAAGAAATTTTAATGACATCCTCAAGAAGCTTATTGAGATCAGCGTACTTGAAAACAAATCACAAACGTTGGATAAATCGACCACCGAGTATATTCGCTCTCTCCCTGACCAACTCAAAGGCGTTGTTAGTTTTCCCCCGTATATAATGGATGCAATTTCTGACGGAACGGATTCCAAAATGGCTGTTATTGCAGATGTCCATACAGACACAAATACAAAACGTGTTCTTGAAGTTGGCGTCGGAAAACCCTTCAAAATTCTCATCGTGGTTCCAATTAATAATGAACCATACTTAATGGAAGGTGCAACATTCTCATTTTATGAATTCAAGCAGGAACTCTCAAAACGGCTTACCGATGAGGAATGGCAGACAATGATTGAAAACAGAGAACTTCCGCCATTGCAACAGTGGTTCCTAGAATTCAATAAATAGGAGAAAACAAAATGGATGAAAAGAAGTTGAAAAAGTATCTGAAGAAAAACATCAAACCTGCTGCAAATATTACAAATGATATGATCGAGGTAGTGGATTATGAGTACAGCGGAAAAGTTGATGTTGATATTGTTATTGAAAACAATGAATTCACATCAGTTTGCCCGAGGACCGGCTTTCCTGATTTTGGCAAAATAACGCTCCAGTACACACCCGATAAAAAAATAATAGAACTCAAGAGCCTTAAGTATTACCTCCTTCAATATCGGAATACTGGCATTTTCTATGAGCATATCGTCAATAAAATCCTCAACGCTCTTATTCAGCTCGTTCAGCCAAAATTTATGAAAGTAACGGGAGAGTTTACGATCCGCGGCGGAATTAAAACACCCACAAAAACACATTACAGCAGCAAGTCTTTTAAGTCAGATTCAGCTAAGCCTCAACAGGGGCCTGATCCGCGTGATTGATATCACTCTTTTTTAATAATTACAAAGGTTATATCATCAGATTGCAGAGCTCCTTCGGTAAATTCCTTGAGAGAAGCAAGCAACCTCTGCTTTATGCCAAACACATTCATATCACCCTTCTTCAGTGTAATGATATCCCTGAGCCGTTCTTCTCCAAATTGTTCCTCTCTTTTATTCATAGCTTCAGTGATGCCGTCAGTATAAAGCATAAGGACATCTCCAGTCTGAATTACCTGCTTTTCTTCAACCAATCGTCTCGCAAATTCCTTTGCATTAATTCGTGGAACACCGAGGGGAGGGCCTTTCGGTTTTAGAGATTGAATCCTTCTTTTCGAAGCTCTGTAGAGCAGAGCAGGATTATGTCCAGCGCAGCAATAGGTTATTTCCCCGGATAAAGTATTAACAACCACATAAAAAATGGTAATGAACATACCATCAGGAATGTCATTCATGAGCATGTAATTTGCCATTGAAAGCAAACTGTGGGGTGAAGAACCCATGAGGGCTTCTCTCCTCATGATAGTTCTCACCATTGTCATAACGAGTGAACTCGCAACACCCTTTCCTGAAACATCAGCAACCACTATTCCAAAATGGTCCTTATCTACATCTATATAATCATAGTAATCGCCTCCAACCTCTACCGCAGATTCATAGTATGATGTTATCTGAAAACCCAAAATATCAGGAGTCGATTGTGGAACAAGAGTCTGCTGGATTTCTCGTGCAATTTGCATTTCCTTCTTCATTTTCTCTTTTTCCACAAGTTCTTCCTGAGCCAGCTTGAGTTTTGCTGCCATCTCTTTTACAGATCTTGCTATCCTTCCAATCTCATCTTTACGTTTAACGGTAATTTCCCTATCGAGCTCACCATTCCCGATTGCTTCTATGTCTTCCGTGATCTTCCCAATAGAACCAATAATGAAGCTAACCAGGATAAGGATACCCAGAACGCCTCCGCCAATAGTGACAACCGTCATTATTGCCATACCCTTACTCGTTTCCTTAATTGATTCTTTGATCGCATCCTGTGACATCCCAAGATGGACTTCGCCAATTATCTTTTCCTTTATTTTAATGGGAACTGCAATATCAAACACCTCCTCACCCCCATCCCTCTTATGCGATTGTACGAGAATTGGTTTATCCCTCAGTAACTCCAATCCTGCCGGAAGAACATACATTTCCTTGAATGAGAATTTCTCCGTACTCGCCCAGATGTGCTGCTCCCTATCAATAATATGACAGTAAACAACGCTCTCATTATTCTTTTTTGTATCGTATGCAAATGTCGAGAGGAGAAGGTCATTCTTATGACCAAGCGGAGCTTCTGAATTCTGTGCAACACTTCGGGCAATCGTCTCACCTCTTAATTTAATTTCCCGGGAGAGTATCTTATGTTCTCTTGCGATAAAGAAAGCATTAACAAGCCCCATTGCAATGATAGCAAAGAGAGCCATCCAGAGAGAAAATTTAGCTTTTAGTCCCATGGTATGATTGATAAACGATTCTATGCCTCCGAACGTCGGCAAGTGACATTATTGTATAAAATTCAAAGAGTAAAGTCAAGAAATTTCTTAAAATAGTTCTGTGAGGAGATGATTATCATTCATCTGTCATTTCCTCTTGACTTTTTTTCGACAAACCATTATATTGAGTGAAGTTATTAGGTACCAAAACCCTTCGATACTATGGATATAAAAGAAAAAATTGAAAAATTGAAAAGGGAAATGCAGCGCAACTCCCCAAAACAGGAGAATCGTTCTGAAACTGCGCAGAGGCTCAGAATTTTACTCCGCGAAGAAACAGCGAAGAGGAAAAAGATAGAAAATCTTGAAGAGCTTTCCGTCTACCTCGGTGGGAAAGTTTGTGAAAATAAATATGGTAGTTACATAGTAAAAGAAGAATTGCTTGAGAACGAATTCCGCAGCGAGAATATCGAAAGA
>SOKD01000180.1 GCA_004376305.1 Candidatus Cloacimonadota bacterium
CCAATCACGGCAACCGAGACTTGCATTTCCGGGTTCTTCAATTTTACTGTTTCAAATATCTCCCTTACGGTAATGGTGACACGCTCGCGACGCCAGTTATCCCAGTGAAGCTGTAAATCAAGATACCCTTCACTTCCGAACTCCCGCTCCACTTCGCTCCTCTCATGTATCTTCATGGGGTCAACATAGAATTCCCTTAAAAATGCAACACGGGCAGGAACATCGTAGCCATAATCCTTTCTTGGATACCTACAGTAATCCATGTGTATTCCATCGACATCGTAGTTCTCAATGATTTCCTTCACAATATTCACTAAATGCTCTCTCACATGATTATTCCCTGGTTCCAGGAAGTATCCTTCAAGTCTCATTGCCTTTATCTCTTCAATAGAATAGGTTCTAAGACTTATCCCTTTCTCATCACCAATAAACCATTCAGGATGTTTGTTTGCAATATGGTTCGATGCGGGGGGAAAAGGCGCATGCGACCAAGCATAATAGAGATTGATCCACGCATGGACCTTGTATCCATTTTGGTGACCGAGTTGAATTATTAAATCAAGTGCATCGTAATTGAAGGGAGCATTAAGCAGTTCTGATGACCGCGGAACAATATCCGATTTATACATCGCTTCACATCGCGCATAGACCTGGACAAAAAGGGTGTTAATATTATAGCGCTTAATATCCTCCATCATCGTGAACACCTTAATCGGATCATCAACATCCCATCTGACAATCCAGATACCTCTCATCTCCTCGGATTGAAGACTCAATGCAGCAACAAAAAACAAAATTGCAATAATAGTTTTTTTAAACATCAAAAATGAGTTTTGTACTGTACAGTCCCTTTCTCTTACAGATATGCAATTGATGATACGTAACTGCTTTCACCTCAGTTCTTAAATCCTCCTTTTTCAGCAGCACACCTTCAAGGATTACCTCAATTGAAAGACTTGTTGCGGTGCAAATCTGTATCCTGAATGGGAAAAATAATTCATCAATTATGAGCCAGAGTATCTCAGAAAGAAACGAATGGAGCAATTCTTCCGGTGAATCCTCTTTAATATGCAGTTGTTTCGAGACTAACTGCTCTCCCTCGTTTGTACCCGTTCTATCAGATACAATTGATAACATGCCTTTTGCTGCATTGAGGAATAACTCGACGAGCGTTTCCCCATTGATCTGCATTCCAACATCTGAGGGATGATCAATAAATCGAAAACCTATTTTGCTGGGCTGCTGTTTTGCAGTGTCGCAGTTGACAGGCTCTTTGTTGCCCTTAAAACTATTCCTGTTTGTGCACATACTGACTAAATATCACTTCTTATGTGGCGAAAGGATAGCAACCGGAAGAATTATTTCTTCGAGTGAAACCCCTCCATGCTGAAATGTCCCCTTGTAGCGTTTTTCGTACTGGTGTAAGTGAGTTGGGTAAACAAAAAAACAATCTCCCTTCGCGATTGCATATTTCTTGTTCACATTTTCATGCGGCAATTTATATCGAATAGGATCTGTTATGAATATTGCATCTTTCTTGTTCACTCTTATGGTTGTCCCATGTTTATACCTGAGATTAACCGAAACATCCTGACCTGCCTCAATCGGTGTTGCATTCTCAACCATTATTGCACCGTGGTCTGATGTTACCACAAGAGTTATTCCGTAACCTGCCATTATTCTCATTGCCTCAAAAATAAAGGAACTCGTGAACCATGTTACCGTTAAAGCTCGTAAACCATCGGCGTCATATGCCATTTCTTTGAGAACATCAAACTCGGATCTCGAATGGAGAAGAATATCGATGAAATTAATAACAATAGCAGCAAAGGGAACTTTGTACCAGTTTTTTGCAATCGATGGGAGCCTGCTTGCTTCCTGGGAATTGAGTATCTTGATAAATTGGGGAGAACGAGCAAGACGTATTCCTTCCCTTTTGAGCTGTTCACGTAAGTACTCCTGCTCATATCGATTCTGGCTTCCTTCGCTCCATTTCTTCCAGTACTCCGGATAAAACCGTGACATATCAGAAGGGAATAGTCCGCTAAAAATGGCATTCCTTGAGTATGGTGTTGCCGTGGGTAAAATTGAGAAATAGCAATGGTTTTCAATCCGATAATACTCCTGAACGAGCTTTTGAATTGCATTCCACTGGTCAAGTCTCATACTATCAAGAAGAATAAAAACAACCTGTTTGCCCTTGCGGAGCAGAGGAAAAACAAACGATTTCATGATATCAACGGATAGCGGTGGTTTGTCGTTACTTTCTGTAACCCATTTCGAGTAGTTATTTTCAATGTACTTGCAGAATTGCACATTGAATGATTTTCTCGTATCAGTATGCGTTTTCTTTATATTCTTATCATTCAAATCCTGGAACCTATTATCCCATGAACTCAATTTCTTATGTATTTCTATCCATTTACTCCAGTTAATTCCTACAAGTTTGTCCGGATTTATTTCCTGTATTTCCTTCGTATATTCTTCTGCAAGTTTCAGGGCAATAATACCTTGTCTATCAACTACCCGCTTCACGGTAGCCAATAACTGCCTTGGATTAATCGGCTTAATCAAAAAATCATCCATGCGGTAGCCAAAAGCTACGTCAACAAGCGTCACATCCTCGCTTTTTGTAACCATAACAACCGGCAGATATGGAAATTGCAACCTGATCCTCCTAAAGGTTTCCATTCCATCTATCCCGGGCATCTGTTCATCGAGAAGGATGAGATCAAAATATTCTCTATCAATCATTGCAAGGGCATCATGACCACTCATTGCTTCCCTTACATCATATCCATAATTCTCGAGAATGGTAACTTGAGAAAGAAGACTTGCAATTTCATCATCAACCCATAAAATCTTTTTCTTCATTCTTTCTCTTACGGTGAAACGCTACACTTTTTTCTGCTTCTTCTCTTCACCTTTCATGCTTACCACGGGAAGATAAATAAGAAACGTTGACCCTTTCCCTTTTGATGTGTTTTCAATAAGAATCCTTCCGTTATGATAATCGTCGACAATTCTTCTGGTAATTGCTAAACCCAAACCCCAGCCAAATTGCTTTGATGTAAAACCGGCTTCAAAAACTCTTTTTCGCTCACCCTTGGCAATTCCTCTCCCATTATCGCAAACACGGATTTCAACATATTTTGCGTTAAGAGAATCCTTTGTGCTCACTTCAATGATACCTTTTTTCTTATCCATTGCATCAATTGCATTCTTAACAAGGTTTTCGATCACCCAGGAAAGCAAATCATAATCATAATCAATCTTTTTGTGTGCATCATACTGCTCTTTAATCGTAATCCTATTATCGATCGAGGGCAGTTTTCTCTTCAGGTAATCAACAGAATCCCTTACAACGCTATTAATGTCACCTCTCTT
>SOKD01000108.1 GCA_004376305.1 Candidatus Cloacimonadota bacterium
AATTCCCATTTGTCACGATACGGGTGTATCAGCTTTCTTTGGCGATCTCGGTCAGGATCTGCACATCGTTGGCGGCAACTATGAAGATGCAATCAATGAAGGAGTAAAACAAGGCTACGCGGATGGGTATCTCAGGAAATCAATGGTAGATGATCCTATCATTGAGAGAAAGAATACCGGGGATAATACACCAGCCGTTATTCATACGAAAATTGTTCCGGGCGACAAGATGCAAATTATAGCTGCTCCAAAAGGTGGAGGATCCGAAAATATGAGTGAAGTCAAAATGATGAAAGCCGCAGACGGAATCGAAGGTGTCAAGGATTTTGTCGTTGACAGAGTGAGAAGATCGGGCGGAAATCCCTGTCCCCCGGTAGTTGTTGGCGTTGGATTAGGCGGAAATTTTGAAATGTCAGCTATTCTCTCCAAGAAAGCTCTGGTAAGAAACATTGGAGAAAGAAATCCTGATCCAACATTTGCAGAAGTGGAAGTTGAATTGCTGAAACGAATCAACAAGCTCGGTATAGGTCCCATGGGGTTGGGTGGAAAAACAACAGCACTTGATGTCTTCATTGAATATATGCCCTGTCATATTGCATCGATGCCCGTCGCGGTCAATATGAACTGCCATGCTGCACGAAACAAAAAAATAACACTCTAAGGAAAAGACACATAGCAGGAGTAGCAGTGCAACAATACAAGACACAGGTATTGTAGTAAAGATCAAGAAAAGTGGATGCTGAAACCAAATGCCGAATAATAAACAGTTCATAACGAAAATGAGGAGGAAACATGGGTGAAACGCATAGACTTAAAACACCTCTTACTGATGAAGATGTAGGAAAATTGAAAATCGGCGATAAGGTCTATTTGTCAGGCACTATCTATACCGCAAGGGATGATGAACACAAAAGATTAGTTGAATTAATAGAGAAAGGTGAGAAATTACCATTTGATATTAGGGGTGCCGTTATGTACTATGTTGGACCTGCACCTGCAAAACCAGGATATGCAATTGGCTCTGCAGGACCAACAACAAGTTACCGGATGGACCCTTATGCACCAAGCTTGCTTGACATTGGATTGAAAGCGATGATTGGAAAGGGCGGTCGTTCTCAGGAAGTCATTGATTCAATGGTAAAAAATAAAGCGATTTATCTGGCTGCAGTTGGAGGTGCTGCTGCGCTCATTGCCAAAACAATCAAAAAAGCAGAAATAATAGCTTACGAGGATCTCAAATCTGAAGCAATTCGAAAACTTGAGGTTGAGGATTTTCCCTGCATCGTAGCAAATGATGTGCTTGGAAATGATCTGCTCAAAGAAGGAGTTGAGAAATACCGAGAAGAATAATGCACAATGGATTTTCGGGGTTTCAAAAGGTGAGCTTTCCGGCTCACCTTTTGCATTATTCACCCGCCACATGCCCGTAGTAGCTACAAAAAACGCTTGACTTTTAACCCTTCATTGCGTACAACTGTATCAATGGTCTACAACCATCACATCATGAAATCGTGGCGTTTCGGAAATGCATGCTTCTCATCCCCTTATGATCCCAAAGCGTTCTTTGTCTGTTTGCGGACGATCATCACCCTTCGCAAAGCATCAATTCTCGAGATTATCGGCAAATGGGATGAAACTGAAGCGCTATAAGGATAAGGCGCTCTCACTCTACCGAAAGCTCTATCAAAAAACAGCTAACGTGCACTACAAAGAAAAGATCCAGGAATTAAGGAGTGGCATATAGTGAGCAATTTGGGAAACTCTGCAAACGGGCAGTGGGATGAAGCGGAGAAAATCCTTAAAGATATGCTTAACAGCACGGAGAAGATCAAACAAAGCGAATTTGCTGCTGATGTATGATGGATTCACGGTGATTCCGTTCTGAGAAGAGGAAAAAAAATGAAGCCAAGAGACATTAGCCAATGCACATAGGAGGGTATGTATGCTCAAACCAATGAAATTGACCATACCAACATTAATCGGTGAAATAGGTAAGCTGGGTTCGACTGCGAACATTTTCATAAAGCGGGATGATCTGAACGGTTTGCTTATATCAGGAAACAAGGCGAGGAAACTCGAATACCTTGTGGCGGATGCAAAAAGAAAACGATGTGATACACTCATCACCTGTGGTGGAGTTCAATCCAATCACTGCAGAATAACCGCTGTTTTTGCAAAACAATATGGATTTGATTGCCATTTGATGCTCAGGATATATGGCAAACCAAAAAAAATATATACTGCAAATTTACTTATAAGCAAATTACTCAACGCAACCATACATTACATTACTCCCTCTCAGTATGACAATCGAAATGAAGTAATGAAACAGCATGCAAAAAAATTGCAAAAAAAAGGGAGAAAACCTTACGTTATCCCTGAAGGAGGCTCAAATGAGATTGGAATTCTCGGGTACCGTGATTGTATGATGGAAATGGCAGGCTTCATTAAAAGGAAAAAAATCGAAGCGGTATACTGCGCTGTTGGCTCAGGAGGCACCTATGCGGGATTACTCCTCGGCAAAAAACTCCTGAACGTGCACACTGATTTGAACGGCATCCTTGTCAGTAATTCAGTACAGTATTTTCAGGAAATTATCAACACGATCTGTAATAAAGCAATAAAGAAATTCCGGTTTCCCATTAGCATTGACACATCTTGTATGAACCTTATTGATGGATTCATTGGTCCCGGATACGGAATCCCCTATCCAGCAGAATTGAAAACAATAAAACGTGTTGCGCAGTCAGGAATAATCCTTGATCCCGTGTACACAGGAAAAACGTTTCATGGAATGCTGGATGATGTAAAGAAAAAGAAGTATAAGAAGGTTCTGTTTATCCATACCGGTGGAATCTTCAGTATATTTGCATACGCAAAAGAACTTACAAACACAATAAACACATAATGGAAAATTCAGCTCGAGATCGTAGTACCAAAAGAGCTAACCCTGCTTATGGATATTTCACAAAAAATCTTGACTTTATTTCCTGTAATCGTTATATATAAGCAAGTAGTTTATACAGAAACGGATACTTCTCAATTGTCCTGGCAGAATGGAGATTCTAAATAGAATAAAGAATTTATATGGAAATAGATAACAATATTTCACAATTCATACTCAACAGTATATTTGATGGATTGTACATCTGTAATCTTGAACGCATGATTACGTTCTGGAACCAGGGAGCTGAGCACATCACAGGTTATTCATCTTCCGATGTAGTCGGAAAGCACTGCTGGGGGGAAATTCTCATACATATAAATGAGAACGGAAAGAGACTTTGCAATAGTGATAAATGTCCAATTTTGAGGGCACTCAAAGATGGTAAAGAAATCAAAACTGATGCATATCTTCTTCATAAGAATGGGCATCGAGTTCCC
>SOKD01000210.1 GCA_004376305.1 Candidatus Cloacimonadota bacterium
ATCTCTTTCTCCTTGGATTCTTCAGCGTCTTTCTTATCAAACTTAATCCGTTCAATATCATCACGTTTGACCTTAAGCCACTCTGTTTCCGTCTCTATTGTAACAGATTCATTGTCTGCTTCTGTTACCTTTCCTCTTAGGATTTTCCCATTTTTAAGGTATATTTTGTCAGCGAAAACTAATGAAACCAAAAAGCAAAGAACAATAAAAGATACCATACTTATGCGGATATATCGCATTGCGAACCTCCTTTATATGCAATAGGAGTTTGTTTCTGTTCCGCTTCTCCCTTTCCCGTTTAATCTGCTGGAACATAGACAGATTTGAAACAAAGCTCAAATAAGCTGTACCGCCCCATTGTTAAAATAAAAATTAAGGCAATTTAAGGCAAAATTTACGCGTATATAACCTCCTTTTTCCTTTGAATATTTGCAAATTACTGTTTTACTCATTTCACTTTCACCACTTTGCCGACATACCTCCCATCAACCTTGAGGAAGTAGATGCCAGGTAAAAGATCAGCGCCGAGTTGATAGGTACTAGTTTCTAGCTTAGCCGACTTCACTAACCGTCCGCTCGCGTCGTAGATGTTGAGGTTTACCTTTTGGGTTTTGTTAATACCTAGTACCTCGAACCTGGTAACTGTTGTGAATGGGTTTGGGTAGCAGTGAAGTCTTATGTTTTTTGTTTTATGTCTCAGGTCTGGTTTTTCCTGAATTCCAATAATTCCCTGAGCATCGGTCTTGATGAGATAGACGTCTTCTGAGCCGGCACCGTAGGATTCTGTCCATCCTGCGACGATATACCCTCCATCAGAGGTTTGGGCAACGGAATAGCCCCCATCCCAGGAAGTCCCGCCGTACCACCTCTCAAAGGTTATTTGGGCTTGAAGGCAAGAAAACAGCAGCAGGGAAATCCCCACCACCAATGCTATTATTTGGTTTTTCATCCTACCTCACCTTCACCACCTTTCCAACAGGCTTGCCGTTGAGTTTGAGGAAGTAGATGCCAGGGGGGAGCATTTTCCCTGCTTCATCCCTTCCATTCCAATCTCCCCCAAGTAAAAAGTTAAAAGGTAAAAGTGAAATCCCCCTTACCCTCCTCCCAGAAACATCATAGATCTGTATCACCGATTCACCGATACTCCCATACTCCGATACCCCCTGCAATTGTATTTCTACCCCGTGAGTGAATGGATTAGGGGATATGCTGAGTCTCGGGTCTCTGGTCTTAGGTCTCGGATTTTCTTCTTCTTCAATACCTGCTCCGAGGAATTCATATATCTGAAGCCCTGTTGACCATGTTCCTACATATGCAAAATAGTTTTCTGCATAAACACTCGATGAGGGTCCTGGAGTCTGATATAGTCCTACACGCGTAGGAGCCGAAGGCGTTGAAACATCAATGACATAGAGACCGTAAAGTGGTCCCGCAAGATAAGCGTAACTTTGATTAACAACAACTTCCCAAGGAGTGGAGCAATTGTAATACCCAATTTGGAATGGATTGGAAGGATCTGAAACATCCATTATATAAAGACCGAGACCAACCCCTGCATTAGTTAAATAGGCAAATGAACCAGAAACAAAGACATCACCAGTACGATCAGGAGGGATGCAATGCCCGATTATATTCGGATTTGACGGATCCGAGATATCCATAACCACGAATCCATTGAATCCATCAGCAATATATGCACATGTGTCATAAACAAATACACTCGAAGCCCATCCGTTGGTATCGCAGTGTCCAATTTCTTGTGGATTTGTGGGTTCCGATATGTCAATCACGCGGAGCCCGGCAAGATAGCAAGCGACATATGCCAATGTATCAGAGATAAAGAGACCGCATGCAGTGCTTGGGGTAATGCAGTACCCAACTTCCTGAGGATTGAATGGATTTGATACATCAATAACGCGAAGCCCTGAATCACCATCAGCTACATAGGCATAGGGCCCGGAAACCCAAACAGCATAAGCAGCACCTGGCGTATTGTAATTCCCAGCTTCTTGTGGATTCGATAGCGTTGAAATATCAATAATCCAAAGCCCCTTATAACGATTCGCGATATATGCAAACGAATCCAATATATAAATTCCTGTTACCATATCAGGGGTTTCATAGGAACCAACCTCTATGGGATTCAATGGATTTGAGATGTCTGCCATTCTTAATCCTGTTTCCATTTTTTTGAAATGTGACACCTTGTCAGCAATATATGCAATGTTATTGAATGCCTGAACATCATTCGCTTCTCCCGGAGTTTCAACAGTCCCTATTATATTCGGATTCGAGGGTGCTGAAATATCAATAATGCAAACCCCAGAGTCACCATCAGCAACGAGGGCAAAGGATCCAGCAACGAATGGACGACCCCTTGTTTCACCCGGCGCAAGACAAAAGGCGACTTCCTGAGGATTTGTAGGATCAGAAACATTCAGAATCATCAGACACGGTTCGCAGACCAAAAAGGCAAGCGTATCAGAAACAAAAATGCCCGTAGAGGAAAAAAACGGAAAAAATCCGATTTCATGAGGATTGGAAGGAACTGAAATGTCAATCACTCGAAGTCCCTGAGCTGCAACAAATGCATTCGAACCCTTGATATACACATCTGATGCTATGCCTGTAGTTATACAAGAACCTACTTCGAAGGGATTTGCGGGATCTGAAATATCCACCACATGAAGGTTTCCATCAACCAAGTAGGCATAATTTCCAGCTACATAAATTCCATTCAGTGAATGAAGTGTATCAATCAGATTTCCCAATCTTTGTGGATTTGTGGAGCTAGATATATCCCAAATCTCTAATCCTGCTATTCCTGCAGCGATATAGAGCCTCTGGGAAGATTCATCGAAATGCAATTTTTCAATAGATCCTTTTGTCTGAATATCTTCTGATAACAAAATGGGAATTGAAGGTACCGCAACAAGTAAAGTATAAACTCCACCTCCTGAACCACAGAATGCCAATTGCCTCGTTGAATCAATCGCAATGGCCTGTGAATGTCCAAATGGCCAGTTGCCGACGAACCGAACATTGAGCGAATCAAACCACATATTTCCCATTTCCTCATTTTGATAGTCGATATGCGAGTAAGGTTCTAATGTGAAATCAGGAGCCTGAGCAAGGAGGGGGAATACGAGAAAGAGAACGAAAAGAAATGCAGGGAGCGGAATCCTCAAAAGTTTCATCAAATCCTCCTTTTGTTCGATGCTTATGTGAAGAATATAACTTTCAGATGTTGAAGTCAAGTGAAAAATGAATTGCGAAATTTGCGGAGCAAACTGTGAACAGATGCTGCGCTGTAAAACAAACGCTTTCGCTGTAACCGCGCAATTGGAAAATTATACTCACTATTTGGACACTTGAG
>SOKD01000341.1 GCA_004376305.1 Candidatus Cloacimonadota bacterium
GGATTGCTGTGTACCAAGCGGGAGCATTTTCCAATGCCAGATGTTCTCTGCAGTGAAGGCAGCAATTTTACCCTTGCCGTAAGTAAAGCTTCCGAAGAGAGGTCCATTGTATGAGGATTTTGTTTCAGTTTCAAGATAGACTTCTGTAGCCGGTTTTACCATCTTTATCCGCAAAGGGTTTGAATGCGGTGGAAAGGGGGGGGGAGATATGCCCCTGATCATAAAAAGGGGAGAGTTCTGTCCCGTTTGTGTGAGCTGTGGTATAAAATCACCGGAGAGTGGGGGAGTCGATGCTACAAAAGGGTACGCAGTGCGAAATATTGAGAAATCCGGGAGCATATTTCCAATGATGAGTACTCCCAGACCTTTTTTTTCAACTGCCGTCAATATGTTGGCGAATAAACTTTGTTCGATTTTCTCGGGGTTAATCAAAATGAGCACATCTGAATCAAGTATTACTTTGTGGTTAAGATTTCCCTTGTATTCATTTCCGTGCTTAATAAGGTATTTATTCTTTCCGATTCGGGCGTAGCAGAAAGCTTCAATATCATTTTGTGAAAGCAGAAAATCCTTGAGAAAGCGATAATCCCAGTTCAAATGATAGGTAAGCAAAACAACTTTCTTTCTCTTTTCGAGAACCTTTACAGTAATATTTTGTTTGTTGTCTTCCGAATTGGACTCATCTTTGAATGTTTGCACTCGAACTTCATAGTTTTGCAGACCTCGTTGTTGAGGCACAAATGATAATTGAATGGGGGAATCAACACCGGCGCCTAAAACAGCTATTTTCTTTGTATCAAGTATTTGGCCTTTTTTTCTGATCTGGACAGTAACATTTTTTCGCTCAGGACCGCTATTGCTTACCAGAGCAGTAATTGGAACGGTATCTCCCTTATACACGATGGGATTCACGCGTACACTTGAAAGTGTGATATTATTTTTCTCTTCTTTTTTTCCAACCTTTATGCAGAATACAGGAAAAGGCAATTTTTCAGCAGTTTCTACCGGATCTTCCATTCCCGTGTTTCTTCCATCGCTGATAAGAAAGAGCGCCGATGGTTGTTTTTCTTCAAGGTGCAAGGATTGCTTGAGAACATTGCCGAGCATCGTGGTTCCTCTATTGATTTCTGTTGAGTCTTCAGGGCTGTAAATCTTATCAGAAAAAGGATAGACCTCAGTTGTTGCTTGATTATTGAGAAAGGGGAGGAGCCTGTCTGTGATAATCCGCTTTGCTTCGGATGTTCGGGAAGTTCCGTCACTTTCTATTTGCATACTTCCCGAAGAATCAAGCAAGACAAGCACCGATGGTTTCTCGCTTCTTGAGAAGCGCGATTCAATTATGAGTGAGAAAAGGGCAGAGAAGACGAAAAAAAAGAGCAGTGTTCGCAGAGCAATAAATACAATAAGCCAGGTTTTGCTTATATCTCCGCGCAATTTTCTATAGGAAAAGATAGAAAGTGCGGCTGATGCGATGAGTAATACAATGTAAAGGGGGATATAAATGGGTACTATATGAAAAGAGAATGGCATTGTGTTTTTTGGTTTACATACTCCTTATTCAAAATACTGGTTTATCATTTGAGGGGAAAATATCACATTGATTTTGCAAAGTCAAGCACAAAGCAGTCCTGAAAAATATACAAACAGCTTTCGCAGAAGGAGAAAACGGTTGACAATAAGAGCGTGAATGAAGTATTATGAAAGAATGTATAAACATTATCAAGGGAAAACTGTTTACGGAGCTGAATCATTTTCAATCTCATGGATTATTGGTGAAAATACACTTTTCGTTTTTCTAACATCAGAAGATCACAACGCAACCATTAGCAAAGAGGGATAATATGAAAGTCGGTGTTTACATTGATGTAGTAAACCTTGCAATGAATGGCGGTTTCGGTATGCGATACGAAGTATTACGAGCATTCGCATGCCGGGGAAGAGGAGAAGCTGTCCGCCTAAATGCATATGTCAGCTTCGATGCTACAAGAGCTAAAACAGATACTGATTATAAGTTGAAGCAATTCAGATTTCACTCAGCTCTTCGCGACATTGGTTACAAGGTGATCCAGAAGGAAACAAAATGGTTCACTGATGAAACAGGTGCACGATTTGCCAAGGCAAATGTCGATTTGGAATTGGCAGTAGATGCTCTTTTGCAATCTACAGCACTTGATCGCGTTATTCTTGCAACGGGTGATGGAGACTTTGTTGAGGTTGTCAAGGCATTGCAGAATAAGGGCTGCCGTGTAGAGGTTACCGCATTCGATAACGTCTCAGCAGACCTTCGAAGAGAAGCGGATCTTTATATTTCTGGATACCTCATCCCCGGTCTGCTTCCGATAGTCAGAGATGGTGTTTCGCAGAAGTGGGGTGAAATTGGTGGATGTGCTCGGGGCGTATTCTACTCACATGACTCGGCAAAGGGGTTCGGATGGATCAGATATCTATACGCTATTGATGCGCAATTGTGGCGAACTGACACCAGAGAGTCTGAATCACCATATCGAACGCTTTTTTGTCACGACTCGGAACTGCCGGCAGGTATTGACGTATCCTCCCTGCCTAATCGAAACGTTCTGTTTGAGTTTAAAATTGTTGATGGCACTGAAAAAGGGAAAACGAAAGCCGTGGACATAACGGCAATCAATGTACGCACATAAGCCGCTTCTATTTTTCAGAATTTAATCAGATTAGATGCCTATCTGCATAACTCACTTTTGCAAAATGGCGCTCAGTATGCAACCATTTCTGATATAATCCCCCTCTTTCCCCCTTTTCCAAAGGGGGATTAAGGGGGATTTGCCTTTTCCGAAAGAAACAGGAAGCAAAGTCTTCGATTAAGGTGAATTATGCAGATAATCATTTTAGATTATTCCTATTGTTATTTTAAGTTATTTTAGGTTATATTTTTCTTGACATCTCTACACCACTGTGGTAAAAGAGACTGTTATGAAAAAACGGATTATGAATACCAAGGAGCTTTCTTCTTACCTTGGTATTAATGAGAAGAAGGTGTATACGCTCATAACAGAAAAAAATCTTCCCGCAACAAAGGTGACAGGGAAATGGATTTTTTTGAAGGAGATGGTGGATGCATGGCTTGAGCAGAGTTTAGAAGGAGGGACTACTCTTTCGTTGTCAGAGGATGTTATGCTCATGACAGGAAGCGATGACCTGCTGTTTTCGGAGTTGGGCAGCATGCTTCATAAGCAGGATAAGCGTCTTATCCCCTTTTATGGAAAAACAGGGAGTCTTGGCGGTTTAGCGATTCTGAAAAAGGGCAAGGCGCATATTTCAGCCGCGCATCTGTTGGATGAACAGAGCGGGGAATACAATCTACCCTTTATAGATTCGAATCTTGGGGGGTG
>SOKD01000316.1 GCA_004376305.1 Candidatus Cloacimonadota bacterium
CCTATAATTGTAAACGCAATGCTGGTTTCTCTTGACACTCATTTTCTTTTGTGATAACGTAACTCACGTATGGATAAAATCATAGGGATAAAGGAGATAATGGCAATACGAGCAGATCTGAAAAGGGAGAGAAAAGTCCTTGTTTTTACAAACGGATGTTTTGATCTGATACATCGAGGGCATGTTGAGTATTTAAAGAAAGCAAAATCATACGGCAATGTTTTGCTTGTCGCTGTAAACAGTGATGAGTCTGTAAAAAAGATCAAGGGAAACTACAGGCCAATCATCACTCTTGATGATAGGTTATTCATACTATCGAACTTCTCATTTGTTGATTTTGTTATTCCTTTTTATGAAGATACGCCGGAGAAACTTATCAGGGAAATACTCCCGGATATTCTTATAAAGGGCAGCGACTACGATGAAGAAGAAATTGTTGGTGCAGATATTGTCAGGAGTAGTGGCGGTAAGGTAGTGACAATCCCTTTTGTAGAGGGGAAGAGCTCGAGCAGTATTATTCAAACGATATTGAAGTTTTGCACAAAAAAAGATGATTAACGTACTTGTTGTTGAAGATAAAGAAAGTTTTCGGCAGTACCTAAAAGAAGTGTTGAAAAAGAACAACTACAATATCTTTGACACTGAGAGTGGAAAAGAGGGGTTGGATATATTCACCAACAACAATATTGATATTGTGCTGCTGGATCTAAGACTTCCGGGTAAAGATGGCATTGCTCTTGCGAAGGAGATAAAAAAGATAGACAATACTGTTCCCGTTATAATCATTACCGCTTATGGTACGGTTGATAACGCTGTAACAGCAATGAAACTTGGCGTGTATGATTTTATAGAAAAACCAATTGATCCTGATAGATTACTGCTTCTTGTTAACAGGGCATCCCGGGAGCAGCAGCTTATTCGTGAAAATATCATTCTCAGGGAAGAGCTAACCAGAAGGCATGGTTTTTCGAGAATTATTGGTAAAAGCAAAGCGCTTGCTGACGCTGCAATGCTTGCGAAAAAGGTGGCTCGTAGAGATACCACGGTGCTCATTTTGGGAGAAAGCGGAACGGGCAAAGAACTTTTTGCCCAGGCAATCCACGATATGAGTCTTCGAAAAGAGAATCCTTTCATTGCAGTAAACTGTGCTGCTATACCTTCGGAGCTGTTTGAAAACGAGCTCTTTGGTTCAGAAAAGGGTGCGTTTACGGGTGCTTATAAACGAAAGATAGGGACGGTTGAACTCGCAGATAAGAGTACCCTGTTTCTTGATGAGGTCGGCAGTATGCCAAATGCGCTTCAGTCGAAATTCCTGAGGTTCCTCCAGGAGAAGACATTTACCAGGTTAGGGGGGGAAGAAGAACATTCAGTAGATGTGAGGATTATTGCAGCAACCAATAAGGAGCTTCATAGAGAGGTTGAGCGGGGAAATTTCAGAGATGACCTGTATTACCGTTTGAATATTTTTCCCATTCATATACCTCCGCTGAGAAAGCGAAGAGAAGACATATTACTTCTTGCAGAGTACTTCATCAGCACCTATACAAAAGAGCTGAGAAAAGGAAAAATGAAGTTTGCTCCTGAAACAAGGAAAATATTGCAAAATTATCGCTGGCCCGGAAATGTTCGGGAATTACAAAATATCATTGAGCGCGCTGTTATTTTAGCTGATGATATTATGATTAAACCGGATGATGTTGGTATTAAAGAGACATTGGAAGGTGTTGAGGATGGGATCGAGCTTTCAGAAAGTATGACGCTGAAGGAAGCAGCGGCTGTTGGAAAAAGAATTGCTGAAATAAAACTCATCAATTCGGTATTGATAAAGACAGGTGGAAATAAATCACAAGCAGCAAAGCTCCTTAAAATGAGCTACAAAACTCTTCTCGAAAGAATAAAGGAATACGGGCTTTGATGACCATTAAGATTTACAAATTTGGCGGTATGAGTCTTGAAGGAAAGAAAAAAATTGGTAATGCGGTTTCTGCATGCGTTGCTGAAGTAAAACAAGGAACGAAACTTGTTTGTGTTGTCTCTGCAATGGGGAAAACCACTGATGAGCTTTTTGCGCTTGTTCAGGAATTTTCACCAATGGTGACACTTGATACATCAATGGCAGTCATTGGAATGGGTGAGATTATTTCTGCAAGGGTTTTCGATTTTGCTCTCAGGAGCGAAGGAATTGCATCAATGCTCATGGAGCCATTCTCAAAAAGGTGGCCAATTATCCTGAAGGGAAATGGAAGCCTGAACAAACACCAAACAGAACAAAATATAAAGAAGCACATACATGGATTTTTCAACAAAATCGATTGCATCGTTATTCCCGGATTTATTGCAATAAAGAAAAATGGAGATTGGGGTACGTTGGGAAGGGGTGGCAGTGACACGACTGCCTTTATAATGGGGAAATACCTCAAAGCAGAAGAGATTGTAATGGTAAAAGATGTGGATGGTGTTTTTACTGCCGACCCTTCAATTGTTCCTGGTGCAAAACATATACGGTATATAACTGCTGATGAACTTCTCACAATGTCTGCTTTCGGTGCGCAGGTGATTCATTCTGATGCTCTGTCATTTAAAGGTAAACAACAAAAACTCAGAATTATCAACCACTCTTTTGGAAATGTGGCTTACGAGGGAACTGTGGTTGATGGAAAGGTAACACGGAAGGTTTTTCTATTAGAGGAAAAGCTGAGCCTTATTACATTTTACAAAGAGGATTTGACTGGTGACAGAGAGCTTATCGAAGAGCTCACGCAGAAAATCCTGAAGAAAACGAGGGTTTTTGGCACGACTCTCGGTATTGATTATCTTGGATTCTATGTGCCGTATGGTACTTCAAAAAGTGTGTTGAAAAAGATTGGGAAGACATCCTTGCTGAAGAAAGTGAGTGTTGTTGAACGTAAGAACATTGCATTGCTTATTATGAAAAGGGAATCACCAGTCAACCTTCCCGGAATGATCAATTATCTTCTAACACCGCTTGCAAAAGGAAATGTAAATATAGTAGAAGTAATAACAATCGGGAGAGAAATTTTAATATTTGTCCCGTGGAAGGATAGGGAAATAGCTTTGCATGCTCTTAGGAAAAGAGTCAAGAAACGAATTTAGGATACACGGAGATTGGCTGCTTCGCAACGGTGTGGATGAATAAAAAATGTAAAGGGATAAGAAGCCAATAGCCATAAGCTATAGGTAAAATTGTGATATATATAAAAATTTCCGGGAGGTTTGCATGTTTACTGGTTCGATTGTTGCTCTTGTAACGCCATTTGAGAATGGCGGTTTGAATTTCAAGACATTGACAAAGCTGTTTGAGTATCATAATGTGCACAAAACAG
>SOKD01000107.1 GCA_004376305.1 Candidatus Cloacimonadota bacterium
AGCCTTTTCATTATTTCAACGAATCCTTTAACTGCTGAATCAGTATATCTGCTTTCTCTCCATTGCTTTCGCTGTCACGTTCAAGCCTGTAAAGTGCTTCTTTTGTTACTATCTCTTTACGTTCAAGCGGTATCTTCTTCTTTGCTGTGTAACCGTGTTCCTTTGCATAGATAAGTAATGTAACCTTGACATATTCATCTCGTTGCTCTTTGGTTATTACAGATTCTTCCCCGTTTTCAATGACCGCTGCTTCTTCTATTTCTGGATTGACGTCTTCTACTTGTGGTAGTGCTAACCGTTCAGTTGAGACAAGACGAAACTTATCTTTCAAATCGTTCCATGCTTCATCGTTTAATGGACAATGAAGTTGTAAAGTATAATGAATCTGTTTTTTACCATCGTGATGCGTCTCCTTCGGAACCCGTTTCAAGATCAATGGAATTAAAGCGAATCGTGGCTCACCGAATACCCCTTGCGATAGTGCTCGAACAAAATCAATCCCGGAATTGACATCAACAATAGAATGATAGCTTCCGAGATCAATCTGAAAAACGCCTCCAAGACTGACTTTCGGAATCATAAAAAATAAATGTGCCCGTCTCAAACATCTCTTCGGTTTTGATTTATACCAGTCGCATTCTTCACCGTTGCAGATTATTTCCTCCATGCTTTTCTTGTCCTCACTGTATCGCATTGCAGTCTCACCGTTACCGACACATTTCAAACCTCTTGTCTGTCCGTACGCTTTGTATGCTTGCGGAAAGATAGCCTCTGGGTCGTTAATAGGGAACATAATATCAAGCTCTGTGATCTTGCCATCGGGAAATCTTTCCTTGTAAGCCTCTTTGACTATATCAGGACAAACGAAATACTCGACTTCATGAGGGTATTCCTTCCCTGTCTTTTGTGAAATCTTCTTGATACCAAGTCGAATCTTATCCAGTCTTGGCAAACGTCTCACATCGCTTGTTCCTTTTATCTTTGTGAACTTGCTCTTGAAATTACCCATGCTTTGCCTCCTTTAATTTACCACCATGATTTCTTCTTGGTATATTCTCACACCCGGAATTTCTCTGATGCCACTCCTGACTACATTTCTTATCTTTGCTTCGTTTATGGTCATGTATTCTCTGGGGACTCTTGTGGGGTCTGTTATCTCAAATTTCCATACTTTGCGTGTTTGAGTAGTATCAGTTTCCTTTAGTGTATCAGGGCGTTTCATTACAACAGGTTCAGAAACTTCATGCCCTTTTGCTTTGTGTGCTTCTTGTATTTTTCGTCTTCGTTCTTCTTCTTTTGCTATCCGTTGTTCTTCTTCTCGGATTTTTTCTTGCTCTTTCCTGCGCCATGCCATTACTTTCTGGCTCAAAATATTCTTAACATCCAATAATGGCTTTGTTAATTCTTTGAAAGTTTTATTTATCTCTTTCAATGATTGATTTAATGGCTGAGTAAAAGTCTTTCTTTTTTCTTCAATCATTTTTACTTGTCCTGATATTTGTTTAATAATAACATTCGTATCATCAACGTCATTTTGAGTTTCAATTTGTTGATTCTCAGCTTGCATTATAATATCATTGTTGCATACTTCTAATTCAACAATTTCTTGTTTCTCTATGCTCTCCATTTTACGCCTCCTTTTTCAATCTGATTGTTAATTTCTCATAACTGCTTGCTTCTACACTGAATGCTTTCTTTTCTACGATTGATAGCTCAACCGTGTACTTGTCAACTTTTCCCTGTCTGATTCCTTTTTCTTTCAGCTTGTCCTTGATTTCTTTATCCAGTGTCTTCTTCTCTTTTGTCATTTCAGAAACATGCATCGCTATCTCTTGCCGGTGCCCGAGCAGTGTTCCAAACTCTTCTGATAGTGCCACGTCTGATTCCATTGATTCGATTTCCTCAGCCCAACCTTCCCAACAAGTCTCACCGTAAGGGCAATAATCGCACCGCCAGTGAGATCGTTCGTATTGTCTTGCGGGGATCTTTTTTTTCTCAATACATTCTTGAACATTAGCAAATCTATTAGAAGATTGAAATGTTATGTTATCAAATTCTTTATTGAGTTCGACTTTAACTTTATCAATCGAATCCATCATATAAATAATCGTTGCGGTATCATTATTATAATCATAAGTAATATAGTATTCGAGATATTGCGATGTCATTTTATTCTTGATAAGCAAGAGAGCATCTGTTAATTCTGATTGCACTAACAACAATCCTTTGAGATAATTGCAAGTCTGTGTAATGTTATCAAGAGGGAATACATCACCTTTTCTATACATACCGAAAGTGAAATGACTGATTGCTTTATGTTCCCAGAGAATATCTTTGCCCGTGAGGTCTGTCAAAATCCCGTCTATATGTCCCGCAATATTTTCTACTGGTATAACTTGTCCGCATTTCTTTTTGTTAATCTCAAACTCACATATTCGCTCTGGTAAAAAGTTTAATCCTGTAGGAATATTGACGTGCATCTGTTCACTGTGCAATCGGTATGCTGATTTTCTTATCCAGTCTGCTGTTAATTCTTCATGCCATGAACTATCATCAAAGACAAATAGCATCCTGCCCGCTAATGGTTTCTTCTCATAGTCTAATCCATAGTAGACCGTTTGTCTCATACATCTCTCCAATCCTGAGTTTGATGGTCTTGGTGCATATTTATAATCCCGCCCATCTTTTGCTTCATCGACTGCTATCTTATGTAGTATATCAGCAAGCATTATTCCCCCTTTAACGATTCTTGTTTCTTCATTTCTATTGCTATTTTGACAAAAATCGGTTCTTTATCATAGGTATTAAATTCTCCAGAAGATTCATCAAATGCTGTAATAGTATAGGTATCATATTGATGTTCTTCCCACCATGCAATTATCAAGTTAATTAAGCAAGTAATTTCAAATTGAGTGTGTTCCATCATTCTCCTTTCAGGTTGGAGAGGTTTTGCTCAAAACAACCTCTTGCAAGTTGATAATAACTGCAATGTGAATAATTCTTTGCTTTATTACAATTATCTTTACCCCCAATACCACAAACATTTTTAGGTTCATCCAATGTTCCACCGAGAAGATAAAACAGACAGGTCTCACCACTTTTACAACACTCCTTCACCAATTCGATTATGTCGGATTCGGCTTCCGTTGCCTCGTTGTTCCAAAAAGAAAACCAATCGCTTCCATGAAATCTATCTTGTGCTTTATGGAAATCCATAATTGCTTTTTTTATGCGTTCCGCTATCTTTCCCATTATTCTCCCTTTAGTTTCTTGAGGTTTTCTCTCATTGTTGTTTTCATAATATGTTGTTCATTATCACCCATATTAT
>SOKD01000128.1 GCA_004376305.1 Candidatus Cloacimonadota bacterium
CAGTATCTGTGAGCTGAACTTCTTCCACAGAAAGAGGTGTTTCCATTGAGTCCAGTTTTATGTAAAAGAGAGAAATATTATTAGAGGTGTTTCCATTGAAGAGGAGTGAGTCTCCCAGCGGGGGGATACCGCCGCTGCCGTATTTGAGATATATATTATTTGCACTCCAGAATGTTGTTTGCTCCTCATAAGGGGTTGAGTCAGTTATTACATTATCCGAGAAGTTTATGTTTCTGATAAGGTTGTAACCGTATTTCCCATTATGGAACGATGTATCAGGATTGTTTACATAAGAAGCAATAACCCAGTCTTTGAAAATGTCAACATGGGTTTCCGAGAATCCTTCCTCCTGTATTGTATTATCAACGCCGTCGAAACCGTTCAGGGTGTCGGATATGAGATTACGTAGCATTGATATTCCACCATAATTTTCATAAAGATACATTGACCAGAGACCGCACATATCTTCGTCGGAAGCATCTCCCCAGTATGTAAAGTCATTATTCATTGGAAAAAAGTAGAATGTCGATGAGTCAGTGTTTGATTCGCCAACAAGAACGAAATGCTTTGCAAGCATTGATAGACCTTTTACGATCCATTGCTTTTCATCTCTGTCATAATTCCAGTGTATCATCTCCTGAAATGACTTGGCAAGTTCACCAATTTTTGCAGTGCTTGTTGGATTTCCTGAATCAAGATAGAGCATTTCGCACTTATTGCTGTATACGGTATCAAATTCGTTTATTTCATCAAAATAGCTTGTTACCCCCTGGGCTGCAAGAAGAAAGATGAAAATGTGCGGGTCGGCGTCACTATCGGGTGGATCACCAAAATCAACTGTACAGACATCAAACATTCCTCTCATTGAATCAGAGGGTATTGTTGATTCGAATACAGCTTTAACGCTATCGGCGGTTTCCTCCGAAACGTATCCTTTCATAAGACCTTTGTTAATTTCAAGCCAATTGTTTCCGCCATCCGTGGTGAGAAAAACGCCATGGCTTGTGACAGCGATAACAGTATCAGGAGCATAAATTCCAATAGATTGTACGACATAGACAAGTGTTGCTGGGCCACCCATCGTCAGCCCGTTATTAATTTGCGTCCACTGCGCTCCACCGTCGATACTTTTATATATACCATCTCCATTGGTTCCAAGATAGAGGGTTGAAAGACTATCAGGTAACATGTCAAGGGAAAGAGCACTTTTGTCGAAAATAGAAACCCATGTTGAGCCGTTGTTGATGCTTTTATAGAGACCATCCGGAGTTCCGGTATAGAGAATATTCTCCGCATATCTGTCAACCTTAACAAAGCGAATATCTGTGTTGGCAAGACCTACATTCAGTTCATGCCAGGAGCTATCCATTCCGGACCATTTGAATATCCCAGAGAGCGTTCCAACATAGATTGTACCCATATCATTGGTTGATGACATGCAGATAATATTTGTATCTGCTAAACCGGTATTCGGCAATTTTTTCCACAATGTGTCAGACCCAAAATTTTCTCTCCAGAAAACTCCACTCTTGCTTCCCGCATACATTCTATAAGTCGTACTCATTGTATCCGGGGAGACTGCCACCGCATTGATTCTCAGGTCGGTCAAGGAGTCATTTTTGGCTACCCAGGAACCACCAGCATTCATGGTTGAGTAAACTCCGCCGCCCTTGAAGCCAGCAAGAAGAATTCCCATAACTGCTGATGTTGGATGAAATGTAAGCGATGTCACGGTGACACCGTAGGGGAAATTCGATCCCGTTCCCTGCCAGGTTATTCCGAGATCAGATGTTCGGTACAATGTCCTTACTTCATCCTGGATGGGAAAGGATACAAAGGTGTAACGAAAGATTGCAAGCGGTATATTAGCTTCTACTGCGTGTATGGAAAGCGTATCCTCTTGAGAAAAGATATAGCAATGATCGCCAATAGCTCTGAGCATTGCATTCACTTTGTAGTACTTTTGAAAGAAGCCAAAGTCGTATGCCCAGAAACTTGTCGTATCACCCACCTGCCAGCTACTCTGTTGGGAGTACAGGGCAGCAAATAGCACAAAGATGAAGAGTGAAATAAGCATTATGATCTTATTGTGCATTCTCATAGATTCCTCCTGTTTAAAGCATGCCCAACATTTTGATTATTAAAAGGCATAACCTACCGAAATTCTATGAATGTCGGGAAGTCTTCCAAAGTCTGCAAAAGCATAGTCTACCTTCATCAAGGTATTTTTCATTCTATATTTTATTCCACAACCTGCTGAGTATCCCCCTTCATCTTTATTTATTTCATATCCACTTCTCAAACAGAGCATCTTGAGCAGCGTGTACTCCATCCCGAAATTGTATCTCTCAAGGTTATCAGGCGGGTGAACGATATCGAAAGCAAGGGTGAGCATCTGATTGGGAAGCGTAATAACTTCCATTGCCAGGCCAATGCGGAAAAGCAGCGGAAGACTGTATGCACTGTATGCACTGACCATTTCTTCACCTGTGGCTGGATCGATATATGTCCCTCCCTGCCAGTTATCGAATGTTCCTGATGGTTTCATCTCAGGTCCAAAATTGCACATTGACATTCCAAGCCTTAATGTTCTCCAGCCTGTATAATAAAATGTTCCGATATCAACAGCAAAGTTAGTAGCCTTCTCATACGTGTAATTTTCCTGTATTGCTTTAAGATTGAAACCAAATGAAAATTTATCGGTAAACATCTTTGCGAACCCAAATCCTACTTGATATGCCTGATAGGTGAATGTTGCGCCTGTTCCATCAAAGCTACTTTCAGTTGTTTCAAACATAGTACCGCTATCGAGCAGTTCAAGAAAGACTCCCACATTCCCGAATGAGAACTTCTGGCAGTAAGCGCCCGCTATGAGCCGTATGTCAGCAATCCATTCGATATCACTGATGAAGAAATCTTTGCCATCAATTCTGGTAAGCGCGGCAGGATTCCAGTAGAAGGATGTTGCATCATCAGTCACAGCCGTAAAGGCTCCACCCATGCCAGCCGATCGGCTTCCAACGCCAATATCAAGAAATTTTGCTCCAACAGTCCCGACCTTTGCAAATCCTTGCCCGAAGATGTGCAGCGGGAGGAGAAGCAAAAAGATGATTCTAATGATAAACAGAATGCTCTTCATTGTTCCTCCTTCATTAAAAGACCGGTAGGTCTCTGAATTTCTGAAAAACATACCTGAAAGTAATGGAATTAGTGTCCATAGAAAGGACTTCCAGTTTTATGTATTTTTTATCTTCCGTGTAGATGCCATAGAGGTGACCGGAGAAAATCTTTACCTTTTCTTCATAACCT
>SOKD01000194.1 GCA_004376305.1 Candidatus Cloacimonadota bacterium
TGGAAAAAATTCTGCCACCAGTTCAACAATTAACTTCGTAATGTTAAGCCTTTAATTATAAAATGGAAATCTGATATCTAAAAAGGACGAAATAGCGTTAGCAAAAAAACTTGGAGGAAGAAAGCACAGTAATTAATGACTGGTGGAATTTACATTTTTTCAATAAAAATATGCCAGATACCATCATCTTCACTAACGCTTAAAATGCGGTTTCCTGAAGATTTAGTTGCCATGGGAATTTCTTTTTTTGAGGGTTCGTGGGTTCCCATAATTTCAATTATTTCACCACATCTTGAAGCATTCAAAGCTTTTCTTGTCTCAATGAGTGGAATGGGGCAAATTTCACCGATAACATCTACAACCCTATCTGGTGTTATTGTTTCATTCTTTTTCAAAACCAACCTCGATCTTCTCTATATCCCATAATCCACCAAGCCGTTCTATCACTTCTTCTTTGATGTTGCTGGCAAACTGATGATCTCTTTCTAATGCAATTGCCACTTTTACTGTATCCTCTTCGATGGTCACGCTCTTAACAATGTTGGTTCTCACAATATCAAGACCAGCAATCGGATTCATGACATGTTTTAACCGTTTCAGCACAATTTCTTTCGTTGTCCTTTCCTTGTCTTTCATTAAACCATGTTTTTCTTCGTAATCCTCTATGGCGGCTCTGAGCACATCAACAGCAAGAACTGAGCAATGTACTTTAATGGGCGGCAAACCACCCAATTCTTTGGAAGCATCTTCCCATGTTATCTCCTTTGCTTCTTCGAGTGTTCTGCCTTTTGCCAACTCGGTTATTATTGACCCTGTTGCAATATTGGATGCACATCCAAAGGATTCGAACTTTATTTCCGTAATTCTTTTTGTCTTTTCATCCACTTTAAGATAGAGTGTTACCATATCACCACATGCGGGTGAACCTTCTTTTGCTTTTGCATCAGGATTTTCGATTTTTCCAACATTCTTGGGGTGCTTAAAATATTCCAGTAGTTTTTCACTATATGGCAACGGCACCTGACCTCCCTATTTATCCGGGGCTATGGGACTTATTTCCCTCAATTTTTTCACGATATTGCAAACTGCATCGATGGTATAGTCAATTTCCTCTTCAGTATTGAATCGAGAAAAACTGAAACGGATCGAACCATGTGCCTCTTCATGAGAAATATCCATTGCTTTAAGAACAAAACTGGGTTCAAGCGAACGGCTAAAACAGGCAGAACCAGTAATCACAGCAATTCCTTTCATGTCAAGATGAAGAATCACAGATTCTCCTTCAACATACCTGAAGGTGAGATTCAGAATAGTTGAAATACTCTTTTCCAGGCTCCCGTTTAATTGAACTACTTCTAATCGTTTCATGATTCCATCGCGGAGTCTGCATTTTAATTCCTTAATGACCTGTGTTTCATCAGACTCAATTAACTCAATAGCTTTCGCAAAACCAACAATTCCAGGAATGTTTTCCGTTCCTGCACGTTTGTTGAATTCGTTAAATCCACCATGCATTGTCTTTTCAATTTTTATACCATCTCGTATAAAAAGCGCACCAATTCCTTTAGGACCATGTATCTTATGCGCCGTGACAGACAACAGGTCGATATTGCTCTTGCGCACATCAATAGGAACTCTTCCAAATGTCAATACTGCATCTGTGTGAAAGAATAGCGATTTTTTTCTGCACAACGCGCCGATAGCTTCGATATCCTGCATGGTCCCTGTCTCCTGGTTCGCATGCTGAATGGAAACAAGAATTGTATCCTTTGTTATTGCTTTCTCCAGATCACTCATCACTATAAATCCCTCTTTTGATACCGGTAACCAGGTAACAGAGAATCCTTCCTTTTCAAGAGCAACAGTAGTATCCTTTACCGAACGATGTTCAACAGAACTGGTAATAATATGATCGCCTTTTTTCCGGTGAGCCCGTGCAATACCTTTAATTGCAAGGTTATTTGCTTCTGTTCCTCCGGAGACAAAAATAAGCTCTTCTGGTTTTGCTCCGAGCTTATCCGCAATGACCGCTCGTCCATTCTCAAGCGGTTCCCGTGCTTCTATCCCCGGTGAATGACTGAAATCCGAAGAAGCAACCGCATAGGTATCGGTAAAGAATGGAACCATCGCATCAACTACCCTTTTGTCACATTGAGTGGTTGCTGCATTATCCAGATACACTTTTTTTATTCTCATAGGTACCACTACTTAAGGATTTACGTATAACGCTGTATTCTACTATGCAAATCCTGCTTTGTCAACATCAAAATATCAAAGCCCGTTGTCCAGCTTTTAACTTGACAATAATTCAAAAACAATGTAATCTTTAATGCATTCAACGAGAGTATTGTAGCTCTATAAAGGAATGGTACTATGTTTGAAACTATTACGGCACGCCTTGGAGAGATTTTCAGAGCATGGCGAAGAAAAGGGAAACTCTCAAAAACCGATATTGAGAACGGACTTCGGGATATACGTCTCGCGCTTCTTGAAGCAGATGTTAATTATAAGGCTGTCAAGGAGCTGATCAATAAACTCACGAACGCAACAACAGGGGAAAAGCTCCTCACAAGCTTTACACCAGGAGAAACAATCCTCAAAATTGTATATGAGGAACTCACTGATTTTCTCTCGAGCAAAGAAAACATAGAGATTAAGAGTGATGGTCATCCAGGAGTTATTATGTTGATAGGTTTGCAGGGCTCTGGCAAAACAACCACCGCTGTGAAAATTGCACACCTGCTGAGAAAAAAAGGCAAGAAATCTCTTTTGGTTCCCTGTGACCTTAAGAGACCTGCAGCCGTAGAACAACTCAGAATTATGGCTAACAGTGACAACATTGCTTTTTATGAGGTGAAAGAGAAGAGCGTAGAAAAAATCGGAATACATGCCGTTGCGCATGCAAAACAGGAAGGGCTGAGTCCTGTTATTCTCGATACCGCAGGAAGATTACATATCGATGATAGCATGATCCAGGAACTGGTACAATTAAGAAAAGCGGTCTCGCCCAAAGAAGTACTTCTTGTACTTGACTCTATGACCGGTCAGGACGCAGTGAACATTGGATTGGCATTTCATAAAAAGATTAATTTCGACGGAATTGTACTCTCTAAAATGGACGGTGATGCACGCGGAGGAGCAGCACTTTCTTTGAGATACATCACGCAAAAACCCATCAAATTGCTTGGAACAGGCGAGAAACCTGATGATTTGGAGTTATTTCATGCTGACAGAATGGCGTCAAGAATCCTCGGAATGGGAGATGTCGTGGGGCTGGTAGAAAAGGCCCAGCAGCA
>SOKD01000255.1 GCA_004376305.1 Candidatus Cloacimonadota bacterium
GTAAAAATCTATAGAATGGAAGGTAGAGAAACTCTTTTCGAATTATTGCATCATCCCGTCCTTTGTCGCAGAGGTGCTGCTGCATGAGTACTCTTGCCGGTTCTTTCTCAATAGTTGGTTCAACTTTATAGGTTTCAAGAAACAGTTCTTTCTCGAATGCAAGGGGAGTATTACAGAATGGACAAATAAGTTGCAAGCTTCTTGGTTGCAAGTCACATTTTCCACCACATTGCGGACATTCTAATTTCATCTTCCTATCTCAAGTCTCTGTGCGAGGAACGGAGGCAGTCCAGCCTTGATGATTTTCTCCTGACACATTTTTATATCGTAGGGGATCCTGAAAAAGGTGATTTTATTGAGAGCGGTATCAAAGATAATGTACGACGATTCTGGATTACCATCACGCGGTTGTCCGACGCTCCCGGCATTGATGATATATCTTTTCTTTTCTGTGCACACGAATGAATTCTCAATAGAAGAACCTATTTTATGGTCGCGATTAATAGTGAACGTGACCGGTTGGTGTGAGTGTCCAACAAAACAAAGCCAATTATCAAAGAAACCAAATTCTCTGATCGCATCATTCATACTTAATATATAAGCCCATGAATCAGGATATGAGGGTGTTGCATGTACAAAAAGTTTATTGTTATGATTCAGCAGCAAAGGGACCGATTTCAGGAATGCAATGTGTTCCGGGACTATAACTGTTTTTGTCCATTCAATTGCTTTTATAGCCGCATCATTAAAGTGTGCAATATTGGCAAGGCCACAAACACCGAAATCGTGATTTCCTGCAACAAATTTGACTGCTAGGTTTCGTATGATATCGATGCATTCGTTCGGATTTGCTCCGTAGCCGACGATATCTCCAAGACAAATATATTCATCGACATATTGCTTTCGGGCGGAGTCGAGAACAGCCTGGAGAGCTTCAAGGTTACTGTGAATATCAGATATAATGCCGAATTTCATTTGTTTTGATCACAAAGAGAAATTTATTTCTCTATCAGGTTTTCCCTTCGCGCAATTTCATCAAGGATACCATTTACAAATTTTCCCGAGTTTTCTGTTGAGTACATTTTTGCAATTTCGATAGCTTCATCGATCGATACCTTAACGGGAATATCAGGGAAGTAGAGAATTTCTGTTGCGGAGAATCGTAAGATACTCCTATCTATGATTGCCACTCGCTGAAAATCCCAGTTCTGAATAATTTCCATCAATATGATATCAGTGTCTCTTAGATGGTGCATCGTTGCTTCCAGTAGTCTTTGTGCGTAATCCTTAGTTTCTTTACTTAATTCGGCGTTATTCCTAATGTTTTGAAGGAGGCAATCTGTATTCTCTCCGGTCATTTCAAAAAAGTAGAGTGAATTGAGCACAACTTCACGTGCTTCTCTTCGCTGTCCCATGAATCTCCGTGATTATGAAAGTTTTTTAAAAAGGTTTGCCAGTTCAATTACGCTGAGAGCTGCATCCCACCCCCTGTTGCCCGCTTTCAGGCCTGCGCGTTCAATAGCCTGGTCGGTACTATCCGCTGTAACGACGCCAAAGCCGATGGGAATTCCGGTATCAAATGAAGCCTTTGCAATGCCCTTGACTGCTTCCTGGGCAATATAGTCAAAATGTGGTGTTTCTCCTCTCACCAATGCGCCGATGCAGATAAGCACATCAAATTTTCCCGATTGGGCAATCTTCTTGGCAGTGAGCGGAAGTTCGAAAGAGCCGGGTACCCAGAAAAGTTTTATCTTTGCTTCATCGCCATCATGCCTTTTGATGCAATCTATTGCGCCTTCCAGTAGCTTTTCAGAAATAAACCGGTTGAATCGTGAAATGATGATTCCGAATCTCAGGTCCTTTGCAATCAGGTTTCCTTCGCTTGCTTGTATCATACTAACTCCTTATTTTGAGTTAAACACTTTCCAGCAGGTGTCCAAGTTTCTTTTTCTTTGTTTGCAGGTATTCTTTATTTATTTCGTTTGGGCAAATTTCAATGGGGATACGTTCGGTTATATAGAGTCCATAGCCTTCAAGCCCGACGACTTTTTTAGGATTGTTGGTGAGAAGCCGAATGCTCGAGAGACCAAGATCAGCGAGTATCTGAGCACCTATTCCATAATCTCTGAGGTCAGGTGGAAAACCAAGCTCTTCATTTGCTTCAACCGTATCAAATCCTTGCTCCTGAAGTCGGTAAGCCTTTACTTTATTGAGAAGACCGATACCTCTTCCTTCCTGTTTCATATAGAGAAAAACACCTTCACTTTCTTCTTCGATCCTCTTGAGTGCGGAGTGAACCTGTCCGCCACAGTCACACCGCTGTGATGCAAACACATCACCCGTGAGACATTCTGAATGAACTCTTACGAGGACATCCTTTTTTCCTTCTACCATACCTTTGATGAGTGCAATGTGAATAATATCTGAAAGGGTATCCCTGTATGCGATGATTCTGAAATCACCATATTCTGTTGGGAGGTGCGCTTCTGCTTCCCTTATTACAAATTTTTCTTTTTTCTTTCGATATTCAATGAGTGCTGCAATGGAGACGAGTATGAGGTTAAATTTTTTTGCTATCTTTTTAAGCTTTGGTAATCGAGCCATCGTTCCATCATCGTCCATTATTTCACAGAGTACCCCTGCGGGATAAAGGGCAGCGAGTTTTGCTAAATCAACCGCTGCTTCAGTATGTCCTGCTCTCTTGAGCACTCCCCCTGGAAATACACGCAGTGGAAAGATGTGACCTGGTTTGGCGAGATCTTCAGGTTTGGTCCGTAAATCTATTGCAGTGAGGATTGTTTGCGCCCTATCATGTGCACTGATTCCCGTTGTTGTCCCGCTCACTGCATCGATGGAAACAGAAAAAGCAGTTTTCAGTTTTGCAGTATTCTTCTCTACCATGATGGGTATCTGGAGTTCATCAAGTCTTTCTCCCTGCATAGAAAGGCAAACAAGTCCCCGTCCATGTTTTGTCATAAAATTGATTGCATCGGGGGTTGCTTTCTCTGCTGCCATTATGAAGTCACCTTCATTCTCTCTGCCTTCATCGTCCACCAATATAATAATTTTGCCTTTCTTAATCTCTTCAATCGCTTCCTCAATCGTATTCATATTTTTCTCCCAAAAAAATTGATTTTTTGATTTCATCGATTTCTATTAGACTGCACAAATTAATCATATAAACGATTTTTTTTAAGATATTTTTCAATATATTTCCCCATTCTGTCAACCTCAATATTAAGGATATCTCCTGATTTCCTCCGGGATAGATTGGTGTGCTCAATTGTGTA
>SOKD01000290.1 GCA_004376305.1 Candidatus Cloacimonadota bacterium
CTGTATGTGTCCGATGCAACCAGAAGAACCCGTTCTCCTCTCGTTTTGTAATGCGCAGCCAGTTTTGCATCAGATGTTGTTTTCCCGGTGCCATTAATGCCAACGACAAGGGCTGTGTAGGGTGGTACCGGTTCGCTTTTCATCACCTGAGCGGCGTTAAGAAGGTCAATGAGGATCTTTGCTATCAAAGGTTCAATATCCTGCTTTCTGCTGTGTTTTTTTTTGTCTTCACGAATTTGATGAATAATTTCCTGTGTTGCATTTATTCCAACATCAGAGGAGAGCAGCGTCTCTTCAAGTACTGTAAGACCTACTTCAAAATCTTCATCGATAAAGATAGCAGCGGAATGACTTCCTTCAGTTTCCTTCTTGTTCTGTTAAGGCTTGAGTAGAGTTTCTTAAGAAACATTGCAGTTACTGACATTTTTTATTGGAGGATGAACCAAGGCATGGCGGAAACCAATTTATCTTCACGATATTTTGACAGAAGCCACAGTAGAAACATTGGGTTCACTCATGGTTATCCCATACAGATGATCAGCTGCTTCCATAGTGATTTTATTGTGAGTAATAACGATAAGCTGACTTTTCTTCTTGAATTCCTGCAGTAATGCAATAAATCGTTTGATGTTTGCATCGTCTAAAGGTGCATCAATTTCGTCGAGAACGCAAATAGGCGACGGTTTTATTAGATAGAATGAAAAAAGGAGAGCTATCGCTATGAGTGTTTTTTCTCCAGTGGAAAGCGAATCAATTCTTGTTATTTTCTTATGTTTTGGTGTTGCTGTGATTAGTATATTGGCTTCCAGAGGGTCATCTCCGGAGAGTGTCAAGTCGCATTCACCTGATTCAAAGAGTTTTGAAAAGACAATCTTGAAGTTCTCGCGGATGGCATTAAATGTTTCAAGAAATTTTTCTCTTGCTACCATGTCAACATATTTAATGGTTTTTAGAAGATCTTTCTGAGCTTCTTGAAGGTCGGTTTTATGCGTGACGAGTTCATCCCTCCTTCCTTCGATTCTTTCCATGTCCTCTTCAGCGAGAAGGTTGATAGCACCAAATGTTCTCATTTGTTCTTCAAGGATCTCAAGATCTTCCCTGACTTTTTCACGTGATGAGGCAATAGTCGTTTCCTGCAAACTTTGCAGATCAATATTGTATTCCTCTTTTATTCTTTCTACCACACTACGCATCCTTGTCTCAATTCTCACTCTCTCAAGGTTAAGGTTTGATATTTTTCCATACAGATCTTTTTCATTGTCTGTAATTTCCTGTTGCTTTTCTTCAAGTGTCTCTCTTTCATTGCTTATCTGTGTCTTCTGTCCGGTTAATTCCTGCAGGTCCGAATGTATGTGTAAGAGGAGCTCTAAGCTTTTTTCTCTTTTCTCCTCAAAAACTTTACGTTCTTCTTCTCCCCGGACCATTTCTTCGTTGAAAGTTTGAAGCCTTTTAAGGTTCTCCTGTTTCTTGTTTTGCAGGGTATCAAGTTCCTTTTCCCCTGATTTCAATTCCTCTTCCTTTGCCCTTGCTTCGCCCTTCAGTCTTGTGAGGGCAATTACATTTTCATTCTCAGAGTTATGCAAGATTCGTAAGCGTTCTTCGGCTTCCTTAAATTCTTCTTCTTTTGCTAACTGCTTTTTCTCTGCAATTTCAAGTCTTTCGTTCTCTTCTCGGAAGAGGCGCTCAGCAGATACGATTGTGTCCTGTAATCCTGCGAATGTCTTTTCCATTGCGCTGAGTTCACTTTGCATTTTCTCAAATCTCTTTTTGTTCGTTGTTCTTTCGAATAATCTTTTTTCGTATGCGATTTCATCATCTTTCATGGATACGATACCATCTGAGAATTCTGTGTTGAGTTTTTCGAGTTTTTTAGAGATTTTTGTTCTTTCCTTTTCGCTTTCGGTTAATTCCCCCTCTCTCTTGCGGATTTCTTCGGTTATACATTCGATTTCCTTATTGTTCGATGCAATCTTCTCTTTTATACCGATGAGTTCTCTGCGTGTGCCCTTTCCGGTAGAAAGAATGCCATTTGAAACAACATCTCCCTTTTGTGTGACAAAAATGAAATCCGGGTATTTGTTATGCATTTGCAGTGCATCCTCAATTGTATCAACGAGGAGGTAGCGTGAAAAAATTGCTTGTATCCGCGCAAGGTCGATGCTCTTATCCTTAATGGAAAGAAATTGTGCCACTGAACCGTGAATTACTTTCTCTCGCGGTGTTTTCTGTGCAGATTTATCAAGATACGCAAGTAGAATACCCACCCTCATCTGTTTCTTTTCAATACTATCCAATATGTTTTCAAAAGATGATGCATCAGTTAGAATTACTGTCTGGGCAAAATTTTCGAGCATGCCGAGCAAAGCTTCCTTCCTTTCGTCATCGATATCGATTACCTCGGGGAGTATAGGGAGCGCAAATTTCTCATGAAGATACTGAACGAGCTCATTGTATCCTTCCTTTTTTGCCATGAAATTTTTCAGCAGTTCTATTTCATTGTTAAGAATGCCCATTCGTTCTCTGAGCTGGTTCAGTTTCAGGTCAAGACTCTTTTTTGAGCCTTCAAGCGCGTTATGCTTCTCTCTTTCAGCTGAGAGCAGAGCTCTCAGTTGTTCCTCGTGCTGTTTTTTTTCTGAAATTGCATTGATAAGCTTTGTAATGTGTCCTTCTACTGCTTCACTGTCTTTCCCGAGTTCTTCGAGGTCAGTGAACATGGAGTTTTTATTATCTTCCCCATTTCTTAAATCGGCGGTCCTGGAGATCTGTTGTTCAAAAAGCAGTTTAATGTTTTGCTCAATCTGCTCCTTTTTGGCGAGGGTATTATCGTAATGCTCCCTTTTAATAACATACTCTTCTTCGAGTTTCGATAATTTGTTACGGAATTCTGATTGCATTACTTCTTTCTCACCGATAATTTCATCAGTTGTATGCATTTCCTTTTTCGTCGAATCAATGCACGTTTGAAGAGCTGGTATTTTTTCATCCAGCATTTGATTTTCGTTTTTAAGGTAATCTATCTGGGAAACTAAGTATTTTTTTCTTTCTTCGATCACGATAATACGCTCATTTATCTCGCTCCTTTTTAGCTGCGCACCGCTCTCGTCATTCCTTGACTCCGTAATCCCCTCGTTGATTTTTTTTAGTTTTGTCTGTTGCCCTTTAATGTGAGCTTCAAAGGATTCGAGGGAGTTGAGCATCGTTTCTCTTTGTTTTGCATAGGTGTCCAGTATTGCTGTTATGTTCGAAAGTTCTTGTTTCAGAGTATCGTAATCCAAATTGGCAAACAT
>SOKD01000055.1 GCA_004376305.1 Candidatus Cloacimonadota bacterium
GCCACATCTGCAACCATGCCATATTCCTCCTCATTTTATCATAAAAAAGGTAACTGATATATCTCATTTTTTTATTATAGACCCCGCAAGTCTTCTTTTATCACCCATCCTTTGTATCGGTACTTCCAAAGTCGTTTAAGCTGGTCTTTAAGGATATAAACCGTAGAAAGATTCTTGTTGATCTCCAAAAGTTCTTTCAGTCTTCTGGACTCCTTTCTCTTAAGGTTTTTCCTGTTTTTAAGCAGTATATATTTCGTCCCTTTTATGACATCTTTGTTTTCACCAAAAGCCTTTTTGTATTCCCTGTTTCTGACTTTATTGATGACCTTGCCAAATGCCTGAACAACATGGAAAAGATCGAAGACTATGGATGCATCGGGACACCATATGGTAACCGCCTTAATATAAGGATCCCACATATCCATACAAACCGCCTCAATCCGTCTTCGTTCTCTTTTAGGAATCTTCTTAAAGAATCCCTTGAGTGTTTTATACTTCCTCTCTCGCCCTACATGAACAATCCTTCCTGTTTCATAATCAGCCACTATGGTAAGATAGTTGTGTCCCTTCTTAAGCGATATTTCATCAACAGCAAGCACCCTGAGCCCGGAACAGACCTCTTTGCCAAATGCAGATTGAAGATATTCCTTGTGAAGTCTCTTCACCAGCTTTCTGTCAACCTCAAGCAGATATGCTACATCTGCAACCGTCATATATTTGCACAGGTCCACGATGTATTGAGCAAACCTTCGGGTTATCCTCATATAAAGGTCAATAAAGCCGAGCTTTTCTACCTTTATGCCCGAGCACGTATGACATCGTATCTTTCTATAGGTATATTCAATAAAAACCTTCGTCCTGAACATATTCATATCCCGCACAATCCTTGTCTCATACGAATGAATGCTCCGAGTCTTTGTCCCGCATTCAGAACAGACGGGGATATATCTTTCGTCGGGAACCGTCTTAATCAATACCATACTCAGATCATCCGAAACTTTTTGTTCAACAATTTTCACTTGACGAAACTTAAAAAATGGTGTAACGTTAATTTTGGACATCATGTAAACCTCCTGCTGAGGTTGATTTTAGGTTTTTATCCTATTAAATACCTAAAATTTGCATGATGTCCATACTTTTTTATGCCTATGCTCTATTTCTTGCAACTAATTCGGACATGAACCGAAAGTTTTTACTCACGGCTTAAAGCCGACTACAGACGTCATCGCGGATTGTCGCAAAAACATAAAATTCACTATTTAAAATGGTATTGTTTTTTAAAAAATAACAACATTTCATGACCTTTATGCCCAGAATGACAAGTACTGTAAAGCTATTCGCGTGATAGAACACTAATATTACTTTGTGTGGAATTCGACAATATCATGATCCTGAAGGATCTCGTCTCTATCGATTCTCATCCCTTTGTATTTTCCCTGTCGCCAGAGACGGACGTACTTGAGGCTGGTCCTGAAATCCTTATGAATCTGTGCTGCAAGTTCAATGATTTTTGAGCCCTTTTTGAGCACATAGGGGCGAGACCTGTCAATATCCCGATGGGGAGGTTTTGTATACACGCGTATAATCTCTAACCGATTAAAAATTTCATCCTTCAGTTTTTCAACTCCATTTCCTGTTGCTGCAGAGATCCGGAGAACCGGACACTTCTTTTTCAGTTGTTTCAGTATCTCCGCATAACGGGCATCTGCACCCGGACTGTCACCTTTATTACATACAAAGATTGCTTTTTTGAGCATAAGATCTTGATTTTCAGTTAATGTTCCGTTTGCAATTGGTTCTATTCTTGCTGATTCGAGAAGAGCCATAAATGTTTGCATTGATTCAATGACACTCTCTTTTTTGAGATCGAGAACAAGAAGAAGCAAATCACTTCCGCGCGCAATACCAAAAATCCAACCAGGTGCATAATCTTTTGAAATTGGTGGCATATCTACAAGCTGTAGTTGAATATTTTCATACAGAATCATTCCCACTTGTGGTTTCTGAGTTGTGAAAGGGTAGTTCCTGACTTCTGGCTCCGCATTGGTTAAAACTTTGAGAATTTGCGATTTTCCAGTATTTGGCGATCCGAGCATAACAACCTGTGCAGCGCCTTCCTTTGACACGTGGTAGAAATCGAATCTTGATACGCCCGATTTCTTGCCAATTTCCTTCCTGAATTTCGAGATTTTTGCCCTGAGATCCCCTTTGAGCTTGTCAGTGCCTTTATGTTTGGGCATTATTGCAAGCAGTTCCATAAATATTTGGATTTTCTCTTCAGGGGTTTGAGCGAATTTTAATTCTCTTTCTTTTTCGTAGTAGGGAGGAGGGAGATTTGCTGGCATTCTAAATTGTGTTTCTTTGTGATAAAAGCATGTTGAAACCCTCTGTCTTGGTAGATCTATTCATAGCTAAGCCAGAGGATTTCACTCTACTCTTAATTGAGGAGAATCACTTTCCCTGATTCGGTTCTTTCATCGATATTCACTTTAATGAAGTAAACACCTGCTGAGACAGTATTCCCATTCCAGGCGATAATGTGTGAACCATGATCAAGGGTTTTTGTGAGGAGCGCTGCAATTTTTCTTCCGGTAATGTCAAAAACAGAAATATCGGTTTTTGCGGCCCTGTTAATCGTCAGGTTGATGTAAATCATGTTTGAAGAAATGGTCGGGAAAATAGTCCAATTCGGATGGTTTACGACTTCTCCTTTGTTTGAAACACCACTTCCAGGAACAATATCGCTTGAATCGCGGGGTTCCATCTTAAACTCACCGACTGAGTACATAATTGGTCCGGTTATCGTATAAGTTTGTCCGGAATCCGGAACGTATGCAACATCCATATCATCGATTATGAGAGGACCCGAACCATCATCTACTTCCCATTGCCCGGAGCCAAGCGAGTCGTTCGTACAGATTGCATCAAAAATCCTGACAAGTACACTTTCATATTCCTCAACCGATATGCTGCCAGTTTGAAGTACCGTAGGACCGGGAATTGAAGCGCCAACGGATAATACATCAACGATTGGTCCTGTTATTTCCGTCATTCCGAAATGTTCAGTAACGATGCCGGTTACTTGAACACTGTCACTTCTGTTTGGTGCCGATGAACCCCCAAACACGTAAATACCATGCCATGCACTACCTGGCTGCTCTTCAATAAAGAAGTCGTTTCCAAAAACCCCTGTTACAATTCCATAGGTGACAACAGCAGAATTCACATAAGGAGATGAAGTTGCCTGTCCCTGAATGTCATAGATGCTCAGTGTTTCGGGCGGTGTCCCGGAGCCAAGGTCTTGCAATGAAGCATCATCAACATAGATGGTTGCGCTGTCGAATGAAGCGCCGACATCATAGAGGCGTACCTCAACATGAGCTGATTCTGCTGAAGGGGGCGCTAATTGTGGGCCTGAGTTTAGTTGCTGCCAGGCTGTTGAATCGGAGCTGTAAGCACCATAGTAGCCGCTGATGAATCCCCCGCCTGCATTATACCATCGTATTACAATGCGAGCGCGACCTTGTTGATCATTGTCAAAGCACCAGAAGTAAAATTCGTAGTCATTACCAGAACTAATACTGCTAACATATTGGGTAAATCTTTGTGTACTTGTTGATTTTAGAACAAGTTTTGCACTGAAAGTGCCCGAATGCACAGTTCCTGATTCCCGATACAGGTCATACCCGGATGTTTCACTATCCCAGTAATGTGCTGAGTCACCTGTCCAGTCTTCAAATCCTGGATTTTGAAGGATATTCTGCGCCCATAGAAAGGTTCCTGAAAGCAAAAACAGGGGAAGGATACATATTAGAAAAGAACGTTTCAAAAAGTCTCCTTTTAAAATTATTGTATTTCCATGAAAAAAATTCTATAGGCTTTTGCAGGAATTGTCAAGGGAAAATTTAGAAGAAAAGGTTGACTTTGAGAAAGAGTATGGTATAGTTTTTTTGATATGAGCAAGGAACTGATAGATACTATTGAGCACATGCTTGAAAATGAAGACGAAGTTATCGTTCCGGTAAAACGAATCTGGAAAATTCTGCAGGTTGATGATAAATACCACAATTTAGAAATACCGGTATTCAGTGAATTTTCAGAGCTCCTGCATAGTGATAACAGGTTTGAATTTATGCATCCGGTGAATTATGATGATATGTACGATGCATCCGGTGAGCGCATTGATCGGGAAATTGAAATGGAATCACTTGGTTTCTACAGCGGTGAGCGCATTAAGCTCAAGAAGATACCAATGACAGGGGCGATGCTTGCTAAAATGATTGAGCGGTCGTCAAACAGAATGATGGAAGCGCTCAAAAAGGCATGGGAAACAAAACCTGAAGACAGCAAAGCGGGAAACCGTTTACTCGAAATTATGCAAAAAGCGCAGAAACTCGAGAAGGATATTCAGAAGATAGTTAAAAAAATAAGAGAGGAAGAAAACCAGTAATCAATTTTTCGCGGTTTCTCTCTGTGCTCTCTTATCTGAGGATCAGCAGCTCCGGAGTATTTTATTGCAGTGTTTTTCTTACCCTGACGATTTGTTTATTGATCCTGTCATGGATCAAGCAGGAAATTTCTTTTTCAGAAGAGAAATATTGCTGATACACTTCAGTATTATAGAGATCGAAACGGATTTGTACTTTCTGATCAAGTGCAACGATCTGGTTTGTTCCTGAACCAGCAATATACAGAAGACGTGTTCCAGTGGGGTCAAAAACAAGAGGTCTTCCTTCCTTGAAACATTCGTTTATTGTGGAAAAATTTGGATCGAATGATGGTATTTCTTTACCGTCGAAAAGAAGCCCTGCCTTGTTCATTGGTGGTTTGAATATAACCAGAGCATAGTGAAGATCATCTTCAGAGAAGGAAATACTGTTAGTGAATATATCGGATGCAGAGTATACAATTACCCCATCATATTTTATTTTTAGATCGCCAGATGCTCTGTCGTTCTGTACAAGAACATAGTGTTCACCTTTTTCGGATAGAGCAAATAGCACAACACTATTTTTTGAATCAAATGAAATTTTTACTGCTCCGTCAATAAGTACCGCGTTCTTGTTCTTTCCTTCGCGGATGATAGCACCGTAGTGTTTTCCGTCCCCTGAAATGGCAAGGAAAAAAGGAATGTCCTTTATCTTCTTTTTCTTGCCATCAAAAACCAGATAATCACCTGTTCCATCAATCGACCAGAAAAGCAGGTGGTTGCCGTTCTTACTTACTTCTGGTTTTGATGAATAAGGTGAAGCATCTATCGGTTTATTGTTCTTGTATACCTTTTTCATATTCTTGGGTTCTTTTTTGGTATAAATAACAGAACCATCGTTGAGTAACTGGATGGTTTTGAATTCTTTATCTCGCCTGATAATTGTCTTTGATTTATAATGTGCGATTTCCTCTCCATCTTTTACTACTATCTCGCTTTTACCATCGGTGGCAAGATATGCATAGTGTGTTCCGTCTGGGCTCAGGCAAAGCGCATCGATAATGAGGTACGTTTTATCTGTGTTCCCGTTGTAAATAACTGCCTCGCCCTCTGTCCCTTCTTTAATAAAAGCAAAATGTTCTCCATCCCGCGAGAAGATAATAGAACAATCTTTGACTTTTGTCTCAAGTGGTATCTGGTAAAGAACGTCTTTCTTCTCCCCTGCGCATGAAAACAGGATGGCAATGATTGCTATACAGAATATACAGGAAATCAGTTTTTTCATGGTTCTACCTCCCTTTCTGGCATAGTGTTGTTTAAAACGAGTATTTATTTATCTCCCGGGAAATATCCTGATTTTACCATTTCGAGTTTTATTACTATACGCATTTGAGAGTTTCCTTTATTAATTCTTCTATTGTTTCTATCTTTTTCTCTTTGAGAACCTTTTCAACAAGCATCCGCGCTTTCGAGGCTTTGAATCCAAGTGATACGAGTGCACTTACCGCATCTTTCTTAATTGGTGTTGTGGGGTCAATAAATGCTGCTTCGCTGATTTCATCCTTTAGCTCAAAGAGAATCCGCTTTGCAGTTTTGGAGCCGATTCCGTGAATAGAGGTAAGCGTAACCATGTCTTCATTAATAACAGCATTTTCGAATTCATCAACGGGCATTTCCGAAAGAATTGCAAGCGCAATTTTTGTGCCGATTCCGGACACGGAAATGAGTTTTTTGAAGAGTTTTCTCTCGCGAAATGTCGCAAAACCGAAAAGATTGAGTTCCTCATTTTTTATTGAGACATAGGTGAGAAGTTTTACCTCATCTCCAGTTACTCCAATCGATTCATAGGTTGAGATGGGTATATGCAACACCAAACCAACGCCGCCTATTTCGACGACAACGGATGTAAGGGATTTATGAACTATTTTTCCTTTTACAAAGTCGATCATTTACTACCTATCTTTAGTGCTTTCTTCCAGATATGTCAAGGGATTTTTTAAACTATTGTGTATTGTCTTGTGACATGTTTTCCCTATGCAGCAGAAATTTCATTGTAATTCTTAAAGATACAGGTTACGCTTCCATAAGTGCACTTAGGTGTGCGTGAGCAGAGCGTTTTAAGGCATCAAGATTGTAGCCACCTTCAAGGGTTGAAACGATACGTCCATTGCAGATGTCATGAGCGCAGGAGATTAGAAGTTTGGTGAGAAGATAGTAATCCTCTGTTTGAAGATAAAGCTGTGCTAATGGATCATCTGCGTGAGCATCAAAACCGCTGGAGATCAAGATGAAATCCGGGTTGAATTTTTTTATTGCCGGGATGAAATGCTTCTCAAATGCGTCTTCGAATGCCTGTATATCTGCACCCGGTAAAAGTGGGACATTCATAGTGAATCCAATGCCCTCGTTAGAACCGGTTTCACCGGAATTTCCCGTTCCCGGATAATGGGGGAATTGGTGAGTTGAAAAATAGTAGACCGATGGATCGCTGTAAAATGCAAACTGAGTTCCATTGCCGTGATGTACATCCCAGTCGACAATTGCAATCCTTTGCAGGCTATATTTCTTCTGAATATACCGGGCAGCAATTGCAATATTGTTAAAAATACAGAATCCCATACCTCTCTCCGGTAGAGCGTGATGCCCGGGCGGTCTAATCAGGCAAAATGCATTTTTTACCGTTCCGTTTATTACCGCATCTACTGCGGCAAGCATACCTCCTGCAGCAAGGAGAGCTGTATCGTACGTTTCAGGTGACACAACGGTATCGAGATCGAGCATCCCACCGCCGCAAGTGGAAATGCTTTTAACACTGTCAATGTATGATTGTGTGTGGATGTATTGGATGACATCAAGAGGAGCAGGATACGGTTTGATCTTTTTAATGCTCTTATGCACTCCCTTTGTTTTGAGATATGTATAGATGGCAGTTAATCTCTGTGCCGACTCAGGATGATTGCCTGTTTCGTGTTTAAGGTATTTCGTATCGCAGACCACGCCTGTAAGCAGTGGCATATTTTGCATAATGAATTTTACCTCCCTGAAGTGGGTGTTTGTGTACGGCAATCCTGCAGAAGATTATCATACCTGTATTGAATTGTCAAGAAGTAGGTGAATCACGCTGCAAATATTTTTCTTGCTTATATGGTTATAATTTGGTATAATAATCTGTTATGACTTGTAACGATGTTAGGGTGAAGGTTTTGCATTATATTAAGGATAAATCACTCATTGAATCAGGTGAGCGAATACTCGTTGCTGTTTCTGGAGGACCCGATTCTATGCTTCTCATGCACATATTAAATGGCTATAAATCTGAGCTTAATATCAGCCTTGTATGTTGTCACGTTAACCATCAACTGAGAGATGTGGCTTCAAATCGGGATGAATTGTTTGTCAGGAATGTTTGCCGCCAGATAGGGGTCCCGTTTGTTTCAAAAAGGATTAATGTCTCCGCATTGAGTAAGGAAAAACATATTTCCATTGAGGACGCAGCACGACAGCTAAGGCTTGGTGCACTTTATGACATTGCAGAAGAAAGAAAATGTCAAAAGATTGGTGTTGGGCACACATCGGACGATACTATGGAAACCTTTATCCTGAATATATTGAGAGGAACTGGAAGGAAAGGACTCTCAGGAATTCATCCAAAGCGGGGAAAATTCATCCATCCACTACTGTGCTTGAAAAAACGGGAAGTTCTGCACTATCTGAAAAATCACCATATAGATTATCAGATCGATGTAACGAATTGGAGAAGTGACAACAGAAGGAACTTTATAAGAAGGGAGCTCGTTCCCCTTATTGAAAAAAAGTTCAACAAGAGAGTGAAGGACAATATTTTACAACTAATAAAAATCATTATTGATGAGGAGGATTTGCTCTCAACCTTAACGGGTAAAACATTAGAAGGTTTACAAAAAGAGAGAGATGAAGGCATAGTCTTTGACAGGGATAGCATCAAAGCACTTCATCCCGCAATCCAGCGAAGGATACTGATAAGAAGTTTCGAAAAGTTAGCGGGTGAGATGAGGTTGAACTTCAAGGAAATTGAGGCTTTGCGAACTGCAATAATCAGTGATTGCTCAGGAATGGTATTTCCATACCATGGAATTATCTTTCTTATCGGTGCTAATTCTATCCTTGTTCGGGTGGAAAGCAGGAAAAAGGAGGTAAGAGAGGATATCCATGCATGCCTTTCTATTCCTGGAAGCATAAGGTTTCAAAACCGTTATCTTATCAAAACAACAGTCCTTGAACAAATTAATGGTAATATTGATAGTCGTGATTGTGTTTATTACGATCTTGATTTGATTCAGCAGCCGCTGATTATACGGACGAGGAACAATGGCGATACCTTTATACCATTTGGCATGCATCAAAAGAAGAAGGTTAAAGAATTTTTTATTGATGCAAAAGTTCCCTTCTGGGAACGGGATGAAATTCCAATTATTGCGGATGAAAAAGGAATTTTGTGGATAGCAGGATTGAGAAGGGCGGATAGTGCAAAAGTCAGGAAGGATACGGAACGAATTTTAAAAATAGAAAAGAGGTATATTGGATAAAAAGACAAAACGTTTGCTCGGAAAGGGCGAGATACGTAAGGGCATCAAAATGCTCGCAGAGAAGATTGATAATGATTATGAAGGTGCATCACCTGTGATTATCTGTATATTGAAAGGAGCATTTGTCTTTCTGGCTGACCTTATTCGGGAATTGAAAATTCCGATGAAGTTGGATTTTATTTCCGTTTCAAGTTATGGGGATTCATCTCGAACAAGAGGCGTCGTTAAAATTCTAAAGGATATTTCAATTGATATTGCGGGGGAAGATGTTATTATTGTGGAGGATATTGTGGATACAGGACTAACACTTGTCTCTGTGCATGATTTTATAAAAAGAAAAAACCCTCGTTCTCTGAAAATTTGTACTCTCCTTGAAAAAAAGGTTAAAAGAGTAAAAAAGGTGAAAATTGATTACCGGGGATTTGTGGTGCCCAATAAATACGTTATTGGCTATGGGCTTGATTTCGGGGAGAAACACAGAAATCTTCCAGAAATAAGAATAATGGAGTTATAATAATGGAAACAAAGGGAAAAAATACAAGAAAACAGTCTTCAAACACTATGTGGAAGGGTATTTTTGTCTGGGTAAGTATCATACTGCTTCTTATGGTTGCCGTGGGTATTTTCAACCAGAAGAAGAAGGTTGAAGTTAAAATAAGTTTCTCGAAATTTTTAAGTGAGGTTGAAAGCGGAAATGTTGAAACAGTAACAATTTATAACCTGGGTATGCAAGGTAAGCTGAAAACTGCAGTGACCGTAAAAGGGAAAGAAGGAATGATTCAGTTTGATAAGTTCAAAACTCGGATGCCATTTGAAGATTCAGAGCTCCCTAAATACCTTGCAGGAAGGGGGGTTGAAGTTGAATCACGGTCAAACTTCGGAAATGTTATACAGAATGCAACCGCTAATGTTATACAAACAGCAGGTGCAACCCAGGCAGTAACCTCAACGGCAACACCCAAAGGCGGCATTCTGGTAACCGGGGCTACCTATGATGCAAGATGGCAAACGATCAAAGATGGAAGTGATGATATGCCCGTTTACAATTACGATATCTATCTGCAGCCAGATTCACTGCTCCTTTCGGATATTGATGCTTTCGTAGAACTCGCATCAGTATTCGTCTCTGCAACTGAATCGGTAACCGTTGACACAAGTGGTGATACCATCACAACAACAACACAGTACGATTCCCTCTTTGCAGTAAACACAGATGGTAGTTTCGTATCACCATTCTTTGACGGAATTGAATACGGAGGTTCAATCAGCGTCCACTATGCTGATTCAACCCATACCGTTGTTCATGCAGAAGCTGTCATTGCAGACACCGATACAGTAATCACTGAAACAATATCCGCTGTGACAACAATCGTTCTCACGGCAGATTCCATCGCGGTAACAACAGACCAGGGTGTCATCTATACGGATACTCTCACAATTGATGGTATTCATAATCCCTGGGCATTCAGGGGTGGTGTAACCTATGAAATCCGTTGGAAAACCATCAACGCAGATACGATTACGGCAACCATATATGATGTCACCAACAATGTTACCGTTCCATTCGGAGCCACATGGGGAGACAACTGGAGCTTCGGACCGGTGAGCTTCTCAAATCCTGATGTCAATTCAATGTATCTTGCATCTGATAACCTTTCATCCAGGACATACTTCTATATCTGCGGCACCAAATTCTACTTCAATTTTGCAGGCAGCGAAGCATATCCGATGAATTGGAGCAACCATCCTGTTGATGGTGAGGAATGGACAGTCTATTGCTCAGGTGATGTGGTTCCAACAGCAGGAAACGAATTTACGATAACCAGCACCGCCTTCGTCTTCGGTGAACGGACACTTGATAATATAATGGTGGTACCGAATCCTTACATTGTCAGAAATCCATGGGAAGTCAGCAGTGACTATGCAGTATTGAGATTTACCAATCTCCCTGATGAATGCACAATAAGGATATACACGCTCGGAGGAAATCTTATTAAGACAATGGAACATAAGGTTGAAGCCACTGCTGCGAGCGCAATACAGGGTGGAAGCGAAAAATGGGATGTTCTTACAGATAACAATCAGAGACCGGCAAGCGGAATCTATATTTATCACATCTTAACACCTGACGGAGATACAAAAACTGGTAAGTTTGCTCTGATACGATAACGAATTAGAACAGAATGGAGGTATAGAATGATAAAGAAGATTACATTGCTGGCGGTTCTCCTGCTGCTCACTGCATCCTTATCTTTCGCAGCCTTTTCCAAACTCGGAACAGCAGGTGCTCAGTTCCTGAAAATTGGTGTTGGTGCAAGGGGTCCCGCAATGGCAGGCGCATTTACTGCAGTCGTTGATGACGCTTCGGCTCTCTACTGGAACCCAGCCGCCGCCGCAAATATCACCAGGAATGAACTCCTGGTGAGTGATGTTGAATGGGTGCTTGATATCCGCAACAATTTCTTCTCCTATGTGAAACCAATGGGAATGTTAGGCAACATTGGCTTTGGACTTACACTCCTCACCATGGGCTCAATGGATGTAACAACCGTGTACGAACCCGATGGCACAGGAGAAACATTCGGTGCAAGTGATATTGCAGCCACTGTGAATTATTCAAAACGATTCACCGATATGTTTTCATTCGGGATGAACATCAAGTGGATTCAGCAAAACATATGGGATATGTCAGCGAATGGCATTGCCTTTGATTTCGGAACGCTTTACAAGCCAACGTTCATAAAAAACTTCAAACTTGCATTTGTTGTTGAAAACTTTGGTCCCGAAATGGTCTTCAAAGGCGGTCACCTTCAAACAGAGCTTAAAGAGGATGACTGGTATGGTGCAGACCAACCAGTGGAATTGAGCGCAACATCTTATGC
>SOKD01000017.1 GCA_004376305.1 Candidatus Cloacimonadota bacterium
TACGCTGAAAAGGATCGCATATGGGATTGAAGACACTCTTCCCGATGCCTTCCAGGGGATAACGGTGGTGCTTTCGGGACCCAGTTTTGCACATGAAGTTGTGAGGAAAATTCCGACAACGGTTGTATCAGCATGCCATTTTGAATCTGCTGCTGAAGCAGTCCAGAAGGTATTTTCGACACCGTCTTTCCGCGTTTACACAAATCCTGATATTATTGGTGTTGAACTGGGTGGCGCTGTTAAGAATGTTGTTGTGATTGCAAGTGGTATCTGTGATGGATTGAATCTGGGAGAGAACACAAAAGCTGCGCTGATCACGAGAGGACTTGCGGAGATAAAGAGACTTGGATTGAAAATGGGTGCAATGGAGGATACGTTCTCAGGTCTTTCAGGGATTGGTGACCTCATAACGACGGCATTCAGCAGACACAGTAGGAACAGGTATGTTGGTGAAGAACTTGGAAAAGGGCGAAGTTTGGACGAGATACTCAGTACAATGGTAATGGTTGCTGAAGGAGTGAGAACAACAGAATCTGTTACGCAGCTTGCAGAAAAATATAACGTTGCTATGCCCATAACAAACGAAGTTTACAATATTCTCTTTAATGAGAAAGAACCAAAACAAGGTGTTTATGACCTCATGATGAGAAAGCTGAAAAGGGAGAACTGGTAACATGTTCTTTGAACATGCTGATAATAGTGATTGATCGTTACAATCAGTGAAACGAACGTTTTGCGGGAGGTGGATTTGAAGGATAAAGTTTACTATACCCCTCAGGAGGTGGCGAAAGCACTTGGCATTGAAACCTATGTGCTTCGATACTGGGAATCGCAATTTAAGTTCCTGAAACCTGAGCGTACAAAGGTTGGATGGAGACGGTACAGGAAGGAAGATGTTTCCAGAGTAATCCTCATCAAGAAACTTCTCTACGATGAACATTTTACCATCAAAGGTGCAAAGCAACGTTTGAAAGATTTGCGGAATGAGGGTCAGCTTGATCTGCACCATACATTTGAAGAATCGAGAAAGAAAATAATACTGGAAGAGATCAAGCGGGGACTTGAGAAGCTTCTTACCATACTGAACAGCAAATAAGATCCAGCTCCCTTGAAATGCGAGGACTGTTTTCTCTTGACAAAATCCGAGCTGCGTGGTAATAATTCATCTATGAGGAAAGGAGGTGTGGCAAAACTGCAAAGGGAGTTATGCGTGAAATTTACTTCTTAATTTTTGTAACGAGCAATTAGTGAGAGGAGGGAAAATGGGAAAGTATAAATTTCTTTATTTTGTCATCATAGCTGCAGTGCTTTCTTGCTACAAGATACCATCCGAGCCACCAGAATGGGGATTGCGCATAAACATACCGCTTGGCGACTCTATGGTAACTGCACAGGATATTGTTAATGATACATCGATTAATCACAAGTTCACCATTGAGCGGGACCCTGAATACAACGATACACTCTGGACAGTGTTCCACTATTCCGATTCGGCGACAGGTTTCTATTACGGTTCAGGTCCTCAGGTGCTCACAATGACCATAAAACAAAAGATAAGCAATAACATTGATACAACGCAGAGTCACTACAACAGTTTTGCAAAGAAGTTGCTGACACGCATCTATCTTCGGGGAAGTGTTGACACTGCATTTTACGGAACCGTTGTTTGCAGTTTATCACCACCTGAATCTCTGCAGCATTTTACGGATTTTGTCGATACGTTTCCTGTCTACTTACCGGTAATAGCAAACCTTGATACAACACTCCATTTTGTGTTTGACAGTTTTCCGATCGGCCCCTACAAGAACTTTGTAACCCTGTACCATGATTCCGGAGCAATTACCGTTGATTCGGGAATGGGATATGCAAAAATGCCCATCGATTTTATGTCATGTGGAGATACTATTGTTACCTTCTTGAAAGGTATCGAAAACAAGGAAGATCTTCGCACAAATGAAGATAAGAATATTGTCAAGAGGGTTATTGTACATCTGGTCATCATGAATAGAACAGCTGCCGGGCTTACCGGCAATTTCCGTATCGGCACAAAAGACTCATCCATCGTCTACAATCTGCATCCGGTTACGATACCTCATGCACCATACGATCCATCAACCGGTTTTACCTTACCTGGCGCGGAACCAACTATTACCGTGGTTGAGGATACGCTTGCAGAAGAATACATTAATATGACAAACGCGGATTCGTTGTTCTGGAAGGCATCAATTACCATTCCTGCACTCCAGAATGTTTTCCTGAAACCTGAGGATTGGATTCGAATGTACGGTTATGTTTCGGTTGATCTCTGGTTTGATAAGGAATCACTGACGAAGGAGGATGAATGAGGAAAGAAATACTACTATTGGTGATTTTTATATCTGCATTGTCCGCTCCGCTGTCAGGTCATTCCATGTACCAGGGTGATTGTGAATGGCTTTCCACGCCATCAACGTATGGACCTAATGCCGTATTCTACAATCCTGCGCTTCTCTCGTATCCCAAAAATCCAGGATTCAGTTTCGAATTCGTGAGGGCTGGTGTGGAGTTGACCAATAACACATTTTCTGTTTCAAACTGGAATGAGTATGCAACGAAAGAAACGCTCTATGTCGATGATAAAGACTTTGTTATGGACCTCATTCCCTCCGATGGGTTTGCATTATCGGTCGGAGCAAATGTCGGTGTCCTTGGCGTAAAGATAGGAAATTTTGCATTTTGTCCTCGTGTTATAGTGGGTGCTGACCAATTTACATCAAGGGATTTGATCGAGCTTGCTTTCTACGGAAATGAGCTTGGAAGGACGTACTCATTAACCGGTACGCGTGCCGAGGCAATGGCATACAATGAATACGGTTTTGGGTATTCACGCCCCTTCAAGATTGGAGAAAACAAGACTCTGCATGCAGGAATTTCGCTCACGTATGGGAGAGGCATCTTTTACGGAGCCGTTGACCGCATTAGCGGAAATTTCACATCTGATAGCCTTTACCTGGATGCTGATATAGATACATTCCATTACAAGTATTCGTTCAACGGTGCCGGATCCAACCAGGGTTTCTCCTCGAATCTTGGTTTTGCTATGGATGTTAATGAGAATTTGCTCTTCGACCTGTCCATACGGAATCTTTTTTCATCCGTTGGCTGGGTTCATGACCTCAAGACCGGATATGCAGCCGGACATCTTGATCCCATTAATGTCTTGCGGCTCATTTCCGTTTATGATGATCTACCCGATACCCTTGACGAAAAATGGAAGGATGCTTTTGAGCATTTCT
>SOKD01000233.1 GCA_004376305.1 Candidatus Cloacimonadota bacterium
TTATGCAAAGAATTGGTGTTTTTATCTGTCACTGTGGCATTAACATTGCCTCGACAATCAATATAAAGGATGTTGTGGATTTCGTAAAACAGATTCCCGGGGTTATTGCTGCGGAAGACTATACTTACCTCTGTTCTGAACCAGGTCAGGGGTTGATACGCGAATGTATCACAAAGCATAAACTAAACAAAGTTATTGTTGCCTCCTGTTCTCCTGCCATGCATGAGGTTACCTTTAGAGAAGTGGTGAAATCTGCAGGACTTAATCCCTTTTGCTTTGAGATGGCTAACATCAGGGAACAGTGTTCGTGGGTTCATCATGACAGGAGGGAATCAACCGATAAAGCGAAAGCGATTCTTTCCGCTGCCATAAGCAGGGTGGGCCTTCTCCAACCACTGCAGGAAAAAACGGTTGCTGTTACACCATCAGTACTGGTGGTGGGAGCCGGTATCGCCGGAATTCAAGCATCTCTTGATATTGCAAACGCTGGCTATAAGGTATATCTTGTTGAGAAAGATCCTTCGGTTGGCGGAAGGATGGCTCAGCTTGATAAGACGTTCCCAACCCTTGATTGCTCTGCCTGTATCCTTACACCAAAGATGTCAGAGGTTGGAAGACATCCAAATATTGAGCTCCTGAGTTACTCAGAGGTAGATGCAATAGAGGGATTCGTAGGAAATTTTAAGGCAAAGATTATAAAGAAAGCTGCATATGTTGATTGGGAAAAATGCAATGGCTGCAACGATTGTGTTGACGTTTGTCCTGTGGAGGTCAAAGATGAATTCAATGTTGGACAAAGCACGCGTAAAGCAATATACAGAATGTTTCCTCAGGCTGTTCCCAATAAATTTATTATTGATAAGAGAGATCCGCCTCCATGCCTTGCTGCTTGTCCTGCTGGAGTAAACGTTCAAGGATACATTGCACTTATTCGAATTGGCAAGTACAAAGAGGCACTTGAACTTGAGCGGAGGGACAATCCATTTCCATCTGTTTGTGGAAGGGTGTGCTCTCATCCGTGTGAGGAGGAATGTCAAAGAAAACAAATTGACATGCCACTTGCTATTGCTGATCTCAAACGGTTTTTGGCTGATCAAGAAATCGAGTCCGTACAACCTCCAATCAAGGAGAAACGGAAAGAAAAGGTTGCAATTATTGGTTCAGGACCAAGTGGGTTAAGTTGCTCATATTTCCTTGCATTAAAAGGCTACCACGTGACTGTATTTGAATCGATGCACGAACCAGGTGGAATGCTTCGTTTTGGCATACCAAGATTTAGACTTCCCCCGGAGGCTCTTATGAAAGATATAAAATACATTGAGAAGTGTGGCGTCTCCATAAAAACAGATAAAAGAGTTTCTGATTTAAAACAGTTACAGAACAATGGCTTTGATGCAATTTACATTGCTATCGGAGCACATAAAGAAGTAATGCCGGGTATTGAAGGTGAAGGTTTGAGTGGTGTACTTTCATGCATTGAATTCCTGAGAAAAGTTAACAGTAATGTAAAGGTAGAGATAGGCATGTGTGTTGCTGTAATAGGCGGAGGAAATGCAGCGGTTGATGCAGCAAGAACTGCAAAAAGGTTGGGAGCAGAGGTTACAATCTTCTATCGAAGAAGCAGATTGGAAATGCCAGCAGATGTTAAGGAGATAAATGCTGCTGCTGAAGAGGGAATAGAATTCAGGTTTCTCTCACAACCCGTGAGAATAATGGGCAAAGATGGTAAGGTTTGTGGCATTTCACTAATCAAGATGAGACTTGGTGAAAAGGATGCTTCGGGAAGAAGGAGGCCTGTGCCTGTACCGAATTCAGGTTTCTCCCTGGATTTTGATACGGTGATATTCGCGATTGGACAAAGACCGGAATCAGAATGGCTTAGAAAAGAGCAGATTGTTACGAATTGGGGAACCATTGAGATTAATGTTCTTTCCCCGGGAACAGAGAAGAAAGGTATTTTTGCAGGAGGGGATGCTGTCAGAGGACCGGCTACAATTATTGAAGCGATTGCTGATGGGAAAAAGGCAGCTTTGGCTATTGATGCCTATATAAATAAAAAGGAATATGCAGAGGAGAAGAAAGAGAAAGAGGTGGTTTTTCCTGAGCCACTTTCCTCAGATTATATGGAAAGGATTCGTATGCCAACTATCAATTGTGAGGAGAGAATAAAGAGCTTTGTTGAGATTGAAAAGGGTTTCAATGAGGAGATGGCTTTACAGGAAGCCTCTCGATGCTTGAATTGCGGTGTATGTTCTGGATGTGGGGAATGTATAAAGAGCTGTGACAGAGAGGCAATAAACTATGATTTAAGAGATGAAATTGTGGAATTTGAATGCGGCGCAATCATTGTAGCAACCGGCTTTGATCCCTTCGATGCTCAATTAAAAAAGGAATATGGGTACAGCGATTATAAGAATGTGATAACCGGGCTTGAATTTGAGCGACTTGTTTCAGCTTCCGGTCCTACCGGTGGTGAGATTACTATGGAAGGGAAGGTTCCAAAGAAGATTGTATTTATCCACTGTGTGGGAAGCAGAGACGAATCAGTGGGCAACGAATATTGTTCACGTGTTTGCTGCATGTTTATTGCAAAGCAGGCACACCTTGTTAAGGAAAAGATTCCGAATTCTATGGTCACGGTTCTGTACACGGATATGAGAGCCTTTGGAAAAGGATATGAGGAGTTCTATGACAGGGTACGAAACGAGGGCGTGCTGTACAGAAGAGCAAATCCAAGCGAAATTTATAGAAAGGATGAAAAGCTTATCATAAAAGCTGAGGATACCATTCTTGGAGAACCAGTCGAAATTGAAGCTGATCTTGTTGTGCTTGGAATAGGTCTCGTTCCCCGGAAAGAAACAGAACAAATACGGAAAATACTGAAGCTGTCAAAATCCCAGGATGGATTTCTCTTGGAAGCTCATCCAAAACTGAAGCCTGTTGACACGGCTCTTGAGGGGATTTTTCTCGCTGGATGCTGTCAGAGTCCAAAGGACATTCCTGATACTGTTTCTCAGGCAAAGGGTGCTGCATCTTCTGCCTTGAGCATGCTTAGCAGGGGTTATGTAAGTATCGAACCTGTGGTTTCATCAATTGATGAGATTGTTTGTTCCGGATGCGGAATGTGCGAGCCAGCATGTGAATACGGAGCTCTAAAACTCGATGAAGTGAGCAGGATTATGATAGTCAATGAGGTTTTATGCAAGGGCTGCAGTGCATGTGAGTCACCCTGTCCATCGAATGCAATAGTACTC
>SOKD01000062.1 GCA_004376305.1 Candidatus Cloacimonadota bacterium
CCTGGTTGCCTTGTACTCTTTGTACATTTTATGTCTGAATGTTTGTACGGAAGTGTCGAAACAAACCGCAATATGTGTAAACTTCTCTTTCCTTAGAATTTTTAAAAGTGAATTGGCAATGCCAAAGACAGCGCTCGTATTTTCTCCTTTTGAATTCACCAGCGGATTTTTGATGAACGCAAAGTATGAACGGTAGACCATCGCTGAACCATCAACGAGAATTAATCGTTTCTTGCTTTTTTGTGTCATCTTCCGTGAATTCGGATAGAATACTACCGGTACAGATTTTTCTCCATAATGTGGTGTATAACCACATCCGGGGTAAGATAGTTGATATCCCTTCCCTTTTTAATTCTCTCTCGAATTTCTGTTGAAGAGATATCAATCATTCTCGTTCCAAGGAAGTTCATCTTCTTCGAGAAGCGCTCAGATACGCCATCTTGCGAGTATCCAGGTCTTGGAATGACCAAAATCTCAAATTCATTGAGAAGTGCATCCGGGTCTTTCCATGTAGAAAACTCAACCGCTGAGTCCATGCCAATGATGAAGGCAATATGATCGATCTGCATCCTCTCTTTGAGTGCCCTGAGCGTATTGATAGTGTAAGATGGAGCAGGTAATACACCCTCAATATCACTGCATTCTAATGCAGCATTATCTTTGATTGCAAGATTGACCATACGAACACGGTCATTAAAAGAGGCAACACATTCTTTATGGGGAGGTCTCAATGACGGTAAAAAAAGAATTGTCTGAATTTTCTGTTCCTGGAGAATATCCTCAGCTATGATCAGATGGGCATAGTGGATCGGGTCAAACGTTCCACCAAAAAACAATATCCTTCTCATTCCCTCTTGTTTAATTTGGTAAGTTCTTTCTCTGCCTTTTTCGAAAACGTACCGCTGCTCGCCGCTAACTCTTCGAAAATTTCTTTTGCTTCTTCTTCCCTACCAAGCTTTATATAACAGAGAGCAAGCATAAATCTCGCTTCTTCAATGTGAGAGGATGAAGGATATTGCTCTATAATATCGTCAAAATATATTTTAGCACTTTTATAGTGTCCGGATTTGCAATACAATTTTCCGTTTTCCAGACCTTTCTTGGATAATTTATCGAAGCATTTCTCTTTTATACCCTTTGCCTCTTCTATCAATTCGCTTTCCGGAAAACGTGTGATAAAACGATCAATGACCTTAACAGCTTCGTGTGTTCTCCTCTGGTCAAGGTAATACGCTGGTGAAGCTTTGTAATATGTTACGCCGAGCTTATAGTGTGCATCATCAAGATAGGGACTTTCTGGAAAATTTTGAATGCAAAATCTAAACTCAACTGCTGCGTTTTCATAATCATGTGTTTGCAAATATGAATCTCCAAGATAGAACTGAGCATCATCAATATACTCGCTTCCCGGGTGTTCAAAGATGAGCCTCTTGAAACCATCAATGGCTGTTCCGTATTTTTTCCTGTCATAATATTCCTTGGAGAGCTTGAACAGTTCATCAGACGGGAGACCCTGTCTAATCGTCTCTTTCGTGCAGTTCAGCAATAACAGCGTAATAAGCAATGATAATACTCGAATCTTCACCATACCCCCTATTCAAAACGGGTCAAAACCGCTATCTTTTTCTTTGCAATTGCAGCAAGTTTATTGTTTTCAAATTTATCAAATTTCATCACTTCTTTATAACATCTGATTGCATTCTTATAGTCGTTATTCGAAGCGTGTATCTCTCCCATAAGAAAATATGTATCATCTATTATTGTTTGCGGAGCATTGATGATAATAACCGACTCGCAGTAAGCAAGCGCCGAATCAAATTCCTTTGCGCTGAACAGGCTCTTTGCATACTGAAATGAAAGCTTCCCTCTTCGGAAAATAATATCCGTGCTTGGATCATTTGCTGAAATCTCGATAGCCTCTTTGAGTTTTCCCACTAATTCATAGATATCAATGAGCTCAATTTTTGTTTTTCTCAGGATCCGGGGATCGGAAATGGTTTCAATACCCTTTTCAAAAAACTGCATTGCTCTTGCAAGATCATTACTCTCATAGTAATGGTGTCCGAGAACATAAAAACCGTTCCCAATATTGTATTCACTCTCTATTCCCAGAAGAGACAAGTATGCCTTAATTGCAAGGTCAACCCGCTTTCTCTTCTCAAACCTTTTCGCCATGGTAAGGTACGCAGCGATAAGGCTGTCCTTGGTAGAAGGAAATTGTTCAAATGCGCTCTTGAGGACATGGTCAGCTTTCTCGAATTCAAACTGAACTGCATATGCTTTTCCTAACAACAAATTAACACGCGAACCCCTTTTTACCGGATTAATTGTTTCCAGAATTCTGATAACGCTTATGTATTCACTATTGTCGAAATGTTCCTGTGCCCGTTTCAGTTTTACAGCAGATTCACTGCTGCATCCTGCAATCATCATAAACCCAAATAAGCAACAGAGTAGAAAAGAAAAATATTTTATCAATAGCTTCTCTCTTATCTGAAAAGGTCGCCAAGACCTTTTAAAGACTCACGTCCTTCCCGCTTCATCTCTCTTTTCTCAGAGGAACGGTGTTCTTCCTTCTTCTCGGACTCAACGGGCAATTCTTCAACCTCGAGTTCTTCCCAGCTTCTATTGAGAACCATTAGTTGAGCTTCAGCCAATCCTTTGAACTGGGCAATAAATGTATCACGCTGACTTTTCAGGGAAGCAATCTGCGATTGATATTTGTTTGCCTGAGAACGTGCTTCCTCGAGGATATGATCTGACTGTATTCGTGCATTCCTGAGAATAAGCTCACTTTCTTTCTCGGCATTCCTCCGCAGTTCATCTGTTGTTTTCTGAGCACTGGTCAATGTATTCTGAAGGGTTTTTTCCATTCTTCGGTAATCCTCTATCTTTGAATCAAGATCCCGCAACTGTTCCATATAAATGGTATTCTCTTTGATGAGTTCTTCCATTTCCTTTGCTATCATCTCAAGAAACACATTAACCTCATTCTTGTCGTATCCTTTGAACGTGGCTTTGAATTCCTGTTTTCTAATATCAAGCGGTGTTATCTTCATGCAACCCCCTTTGTAATTGCACGCCTTCAGCGCACAATTGGAGTATGGCTTATGGCATAGAGCCCATTGCCAAATAAAAACAGTTTATTATTTGCCATTGACCATTTGCTGACTTCTCCGTTGCTGTGTGTACTTGATTTTGCCGTTGCTCTTTGCTATTTACTCTTGGCTATTT
>SOKD01000041.1 GCA_004376305.1 Candidatus Cloacimonadota bacterium
CCTGAATATGGAACCTGAAGATAAAGTTCGGATGATCAGGATGAATGAAATGAAGCAAGAAGGCAAGACCGGGGAGGAAGCAATAACTGAGTATAATGAGGAACTGGATAAGATGTCAGTCTCAGATATACGTAAGATGTCAGATAATATTGACAAACAGGCAAAAACTCTCAGGGACCAGGAGATCGTAAAGATTACTGGCGACAAAGAAACCAAAATGAAAACTGAGAGAGAAACCAAAGCCACCCAAGTTGAAAAAGAGAGAACAGTTTTAAAAACTTTTATACAGGGCCAGGAGGATTTTCTTGGAATTGAGCTCACACCGAAGGCGAGAGCCCAGATTCTGTCTGATCTTGAAACCGGGAAATTCGACGAATTAGTTGAAAAAGCTCCTGAAGCCAGTAGGTTTTATGCATATATGACCAATAAGTATGGTTCGAAAATAATGGAGAACTTCTCCAAGGGCAAAAAAGATGCAGGTAGGGCTGGTTACAATGCGGCTACTGACAAACAAACAAGTGCATTGCACAATGATAAAAAGTCAGCATCCGGTAAAGCAGCCACTGGACATCAGCAAGGAGAAGAAGGCACGAAGAAGAACTTTGATACCTGGCAGGATGAAGATCTTTTTAGTGGCGAAGACGAAGATTAATAGGGAATACTGAGTGCGTTTGATTAACTTATTGTTAAATCAAAAACATTCAGAAAATGAAAATTAAGATCACGCACGGTAGTGTCAGTGACGGTGATGCACAAGAATTTCACTTGGTGCAGAATCACCTGCTCGATCCTACTAAGAATATTGACAAGGTAATAATGTACGCCGAACAGCGTCATCTAATGACCTTGCTGACATCAGGCGCACGCGACTCTCGCTATACGGCTCCTGGTATAATCCCCAAAGGTGGAGACACCGTAGCTACTAAGATTAAGCAGATTCCAAAAGGAGAGATGGTTTCCAGCAATGCATGGTCCTACAAGATCATGGGCAGGATTCAGAAATCTTCTGAAGTCTTAGGAACTGCTCCGGTTGGTACGGTTACCACTGCTACAAATACCAAGGGATGTACCTTCAAACTTTATCTGAAGGATTCTTACATGACCTTGGGTATGAACTGCGTATTCCCCAACGGCGAACACGCTCGTGTTATGAGCCGTCCGACCGGTTACGCTGGCAAATTTCTTTACACTTTTGAAACTTATCCCGGTAAGCAGTTCTTATGGGCTACATGGATCGGTATTCAGATTGGAAGGAAGTCTGTTTTTGGAGGCTGGACAACTGTAGGTGAAAGATCCCGCAGGGGTTATGGTAACTTCCACTATCCGGACCGTTACATTCAGCATACTACCAAACAGCGTAAATCAATCTCTCTGTCAGGTGATGTAAATGCAAATGAAGTTGTATGGTATGAAGTAAACAACTCGAGAGGGTTTGTTTATGAAGCCGAAGCTCAGATGCGTGCTCAGTTCCTGCTGGAAGATGAATACCGGCTGTGGTGGGGAGAATCAACAATGCGCGACCAGTATGGAAACCTGCTTGCCAGGGCATCCATGCAGGATGAGAAAGGTGACGATATCGTAGCCGGTGACGGCTGGTACCAGCAAGTGCTTGGTGCAAATGATCTCGAAACTTCCGGAACCGATGGCGCAGCTCTCTATGATGACTTCAGGGATATGACGAAAGCTTTGAAAAAGAAGAAAAATCGTATCTCAGGAAACTCATGGGTTGTTGTTACAGGAACCGATGGAATGGCAAACGCTCACGAGGTTGCTTCCAGTAGGTTCACTTCGGCTCAACCGCTTGTCCAAATGGTTACTCAGACGGCTGCCGCAGGTGGATCCGAACCGTATGTTGGTTACAATTTCAAGAAACTGAATATTGCCGGAGAGCAACTGAACTTTGTTGAAAATCCCATGATGGACGATGAAGAGAAGTTCCCGCGTAGGTTATCTAACGGTGACCTGGCGAAGAGTTCTGAGTACTACTTCCTGGATCTTGAACCTGACACTAATGGTCGTCAGAATGTAGAGATTCGGGTTCGTGGCCGCGCAGGAGTCAACAGGAATCTTGTTTATCTCTGGGAGAACGGTATGACAGGAGAAGGCACACCTACCAGCCCGGTAGATGCTAAGGCTTTCCATATGCTGAAAGAGAATCTGCTTGCAGTATTCAACACTCGCAGTTGTGGAATCCTGAAACCGCCTTTGACCGCTTAGAGCCTTTCGGGGGAGCTTTAAATTCCCCTCTCTTTTTTACTTTTATATTTTAATTCTATAATATTTTTTTGATATGAAAAAGCTAGTAACGTTAGAAGAAAGAAAATGGATCGCTGCGAATGCGGTCAAGCAACTTGGTACAGCAATAAAATTCCCGGTTATTGATGTCGATAAAGCGATAACAAAGATCAGGGAAGACAGGGCAAGTAATAATTTGTCTCCATATGTAGAGATTCAACCTATCAGCGTTGACATGCATAAAGTACCAAACAAGCTGGCCACATTCCAGAAAGATCCAATAACAAGCGTTCTTTACGGTATTGCATTAAACCAGGATGATTTTGGTAATATTCGGTGGCAGAAAATTCAACTTCATGATGCTATGTCACTGAATCTCGATAAGATAAACGATGCTAAGATTTGGTGTATACTCCGGTTCTATCCGGAGATACTGGGTTCTCCCTGGCAGGCAGACAGACCTTATTATAAGGTTTATGATCCGACTGACCAGGCTCTTGCTGAAATGGGTGAAATCGCTTTAATGCGAAAGGCCTTTGGCAGGATTGAAATGATCCAGGATAAGCCCAAAGATATGGTATTGTTTGCAAGGTATCTTGGCGAAGAACTTATGGAGAATTCAAATGAGAATATTGTCGTTGGTTCTCTATTTCGATTCGCCAAGAACCATCCTGTAGAATTTAACCGGAAATGGGACAGTAAGGTCCGGAGCTATGCAGAAAGATTTTTCTCAGGTATTGCAATTGGACTCATTGTCCAGGATGCGGAACGCGGATATATATTCCGTAATATCGGTCTTGGGTTAAGTGAGGAAGAAGCAATTAATTTCCTGAGTAGAGATGCAAATGTCATGGGCTCACTTAATGGAGATCTTGCAGAAAAAGATGTCCTGATCCGGTCAATCAGTTCCAGAAAGAAAGAGACAGAGAAGAAGGTGAATGAGAAAAAGAAAAAAGATGATATTACAACAAAGCATCCTGACA
>SOKD01000061.1 GCA_004376305.1 Candidatus Cloacimonadota bacterium
AGGATCCTTTGGCCACGTACCAACAAAAACCTGTACATCTCCCTTCTTCAGTATAGCTGTAAGGAACGTATCTGAAATGCTTTCCGCCTTGATAGAAAAAACAGCATCACCGTTTTTTTGCACCCTATCAGGTTTGCCATAACCCAGAAACACACATCGTTCCACAATTACAGCAATGTCATCCTCCGCAATATCATGCACGCGAAAGAAAAGACTCCTGAAAGGTACCGAGAGGCTGGCAAAGGTATTAATATCGGAAAGCACCATATTCCAGTTGATAAGGTTTTTTTTCGCTTTCACCTTCACCCGTACCGGGATCCCCGACTGAATTGCAACCCAGAGCAGTCCTTCCGGTTCCGTTGACTCAATCGGATCCAGAAAATAAACATTTGGTTTAAAGGAAAACAGATAGCACTCCGTTTTGTTCTGTATATCAACTTTAATAAAGGTAAACTCACCAAACGAAAGAACCAGTTTCAGGTGCTCAAATGGATCGGGATACGAACTACCCTTACCGCGTTTCCACACCTTGCTTTCGGCATCAAATGTATACTCCTTACCCTCGATTGAATATGCCTGTATCTTTTCGATTACATCGCCTGTTTTCCACGATCCACTTATGTATATTCTGTCAGGAACGCTCACCTTCCCTGCCAGTTCGCCCCTCATCTCGGGTATCAAACCAATCCTTTTTCTCCCAAATGTCCACTGGAAGGAATATCCCAGTAATGAATCAATCTTTGCAACTGATGCAGCTGCCACTGCTGCATCAGGTAGTTCGCGTCTCTCGGACATGAAAACCTTCCGCGTGCATCCTGCACCGCAGAGACCAATCAATAAATACAACACGAATATTCTCTTCATGAGGCTCTTCATTTACCTATCACCACGTTTCATGTACTCCATCATCAATACATTACCGTATCATAATTAATATTATGTAAAAAGTCAATTAAAAAATGGAACGCAAACACATATTTTGCCACGTGTTAACTGTAAAACGAAAAAAGTCCCGTAACGTTCCATCTATTCAAGGCTTCCGTTCAAATTGTCTTGACAACAATAATTGCCTGTGATATAGTCTGCACGATTTATTATGGCGGCGTAGCTCAGTTGGCTAGAGCAGCGGAATCATAATCCGCGTGCCAGGGGTTCAAATCCCTTCGCCGCCATAATCTAAAAGCAAAAAATGTAGTAAACAATTAATCAAGAAGGAGGATGTATGTTAATATTTCTCTTTTTCGTTTTTGTTGTCCTTGGCATCATTTTGGTCATGGCAAAGAAAACGGTGCAAAATTTGAATCCCATCCTTGGTCCTGCTGCATTTGCGCTCGCAGTAATTTTTCTTACGCTCTCAATGGTCCGGATGGTTGGACCGGGGCAAGTTGGCGTTCAGGTCCTTTTTGGCAAAGTGCAGGAAAGAACGCTCAAAAGCGGATTGCATTTTGTCAATCCATTAATCTCATTAGAGAGAATGACGATAAGAACCCAGGCATACACCATGAGTTCAAAAGCCGGTGAGGGTCAGATCAAAGGCGATGATGCTATCATGTCTCTCACTGCCGAAGGTTTAAGAATTGCCCTTGACGTGACCGTCTGGTTTCATCTCATCCCAGAGGATGCAGCAATGGTTTACCGGGACATTGGCACAAACTATATTAGTAAGATTGTGCGACCTACAATTCGAACCGCCATCAGAAGTGCTGCTGTTAATTACAATGCCACTGATATTTATTCATCGAAAAGAGCAGAAGTAACAGATAAAATACTTTATTTTATGAGGGAGGACTTAAAAACAAAGGGAGTATTGTGCGAGAAGATCCTTCTCAGACAGGTTGAGCTTCCTCCAAAGGTAAAGGACGCTATCGATGATAAAATCGCCGCAGAGCAGGACGCACAAAAGATGAAGTTCATCCTCCAGAAGGAGACCCAGGAAGCGGAGAGAAAAAGAATCGAGGCAAACGGTATATCCATGGCAAACAAGGTTATTGCAAATTCCCTCTCCTCCCGCTACTTGCAGTGGTATTATATTAAAACGCTTGGCGGTCTCATAGACTCACCGAACAATACCGTTATTGTCCTCCCCTTTGATCAAAAGCTCACACCGCTTCTGAATATACCTTCCGGACGGTAGAAAATGGTACAAAGTCGATGCAAGCTGTGGCTTAAATCATAAATCCTAAGAACTCTTATTCAACAGGCTAAACGAGATTCCCTAATGCAAGAAGACAGTAAGAAATCATTGGAAATTATCAAACGAGGGACAGCTTCTGTAATCCCGGAAAAAGAGCTCATTGCCAAACTCAAGGAAAAGAGACCGCTGAGGATTAAACTGGGAATCGATGTTTCCGGACCCGATATTCATCTTGGTTTTGCGGTTGTTCTGCGGAAACTCAGGGATTTCCAGGAATGCGGGCATACTGCAGTACTCATCGTGGGTGACTTCACGGGCAAAATCGGAGATCCATCGGGCAGGTCAAAAACAAGACCGCAACTCTCTGATCAGGAAATAAAGAAAAACATGCAGCATTATGCTGAACAGGTTTTTACCATACTGAGGGAAGACAGAACCGAATTCAGATACAACAGCGAGTGGCTTGCTCAATTATCATCAACCGACATAATCAGACTCTCAGCAAAAATAACCGTTGCGCGCATGCTGGAGAGAGATGATTTCTCAAAACGGTATTCATCTCAGCGTCCCATTTATCTTCATGAATTCCTCTACCCTATTTATCAGGGATACGATTCAATTGCCATACAGGCTGACGTGGAAATTGGAGGCACCGATCAGACCTTCAACTTCATGATAGCCCGTGAGCTCATGCGAGAGATGGGGATGACTCCCCAGGTAATACTCACCATGCCATTGCTCGTTGGACTTGATGGAAAAATGAAGATGAGTAAGAGTTATGAAAATTATATCGGTATAATGGAATCGCCGCGAAAGATGTTTGGCAAGGTAATGTCCATTCCGGACAAGCTTATCGAAAGTTACTTTGAATTAGTGCTATGCTACACCAAAAACCAGATGGCTTTGATAATCAAAGAATTGAAGGATACAGGAACAAATCCACGTGATGTTAAATTCAGACTTGCCAGTGAAATAGTAACGATGTATCACAGCAAAGAAGATGCAATATATGCTGCCGTGGAATTCGATAAGGTTTTTAAAATGAAAGAATTGCCCGATGAAATAGATGAAT
>SOKD01000212.1 GCA_004376305.1 Candidatus Cloacimonadota bacterium
ATAATCGATCAGTGTTGGTTCCTGCTGAAATTGTCAATGGATGCAAGTATCTGGTCATTGTTGTTGCTTTTTTCTTTCTCCTCTCAGGTTTATACCGATTCGGGTATTCTGGTGACCTGCTGCTGCGCACCGGTTTAGCTGCAATAATCAATATGGTGCTTGCATACCTTGCCGGAACTGTACTGGGTCCGATATTGTTACCGTGGTTGCCGGGGAGAAGTTTTTCCTTAAAGGGAATTATACCCGGTCTTGCATTGTTTGCTGCTGCCTATCTGGCACATCTTGTAGGAGAAGGAATATTAGGAATACTCGGATGGCTTCTTCTCTTTGCGACAATTTCATCATTCATACTGATGAATTTTACCGGCTCTTCAACATATACATCACTCTCCGGTGTCAAAAAAGAGATGCGGGTTGCCGTACCGCTGCAAATGGTTGGTTTCATTGCAGGATTCGTGCTCTGGATTGTGAATAAATTTGTATAAGGAGTTGGGAAAATGGATGGTCAGAGGTATCTGAGAAATGTTGTATCCCTGAAGTTAGACTCGGAGAAGTGCTCAGGATGCATGATGTTCGTCGCTGTGTGCCCGCATGCTGTATTTGAGATTGCAGGTAAGAAAGCTATTATCATCGATCGGGATGCCTGTATGGAATGCGGTGCATGTGCCCTTAATTGCCCGGTTGGTGCACTTGCAGTGAATGCCGGAGTTGGGTGTGCCAAAGCCATTATCGTTGGTGCAGTAAAGGGAACCGAGCCCACCTGCGACTGTTCAACGGATGAATCGAAAAACTCATGCTGTTAGACAGAAAATGATTCTGGTGATTTTTATATTAGAAATGCATGCACTGTTTGTAGCAATGACATTATTTATCCTCTGATGAGCGTGGAATTCTGATTCTTCTATTGAAGAAACCGACGATTCTCTTTTTTGCTGTCATTTCATTGAAGCGTGTAACTGCTTCATCAGTACATTGCGCGTAGATTTCTATGCCGTTTCCTTTTAGGAAATCCTCGGTTTCGGTAAGGATTTTCATTATGCCATACTTCCCCGTGCCCACAATAACAGCTTCTGGTTTTTCTCTCTCGATTATTTCCTTGATATCATCAACGCAGAGTTCATGCGCCTTCCTGCGCCACCATTGCGCATCAATTGTTTTCTGAGTTATGATGCAATCAGAGGTACATTTTCTTCCATCGATAATTATAGTACCAAAATCGTAAGATTCAATCATCTAATTTTTTCCTACATCTTCTTCTTTAACGCGTGCATAGACGGGGATAATGATTTTCCGCGCTTCAGGTATGTTTGAGTAAAATCTGATAACACCGATAAACCGCCATGTAATTTTTGAGGTGGCAACCCTCACCTTTAATCGAACCGTATCTCCTTTATGGGAGATTATTTCTACATGCAGTTTTTCAGGTTCTGTGGTGACCGAGTCGATCTGTATTGAATCAACGGATTCGGTGGTAATCGTGACGGTATCAACCAGGATCCTTCGCTCGCCAATTTCACCGAAATCAACTTTTTCTGGTTCGCATTTCCAGGTTTTTTTCACAAAGCCCGCTATTGAAAGGCGGTTTACCCTATTTTCTTTATCGTTTGTTGAGACAAAAATGGATTTTGCAATGTTTCCTTTTCTTCCCGTTGAGTAGAATATAACCTTTATCGTTCCTTTCTCGCCTGGCTCGAACGAGCGTTTTTCTAAATCCGACACAGCACAACTGCAGGTTGATCTGATGTCATATATTTTCAGGAGAGAATCGCCGGCATTCCTGAAATAAAAGAGGCAGATCACACTGTCTCCTGCGATGATTTCTCCGAAGTCAAACTTCTTCGTATTAAAGACAATGTGCGGTTTTGCGCCAAAGAACGAAACGGATACGAAAATGGCAACAAGCATACACAAATGACAGAACCGCGTTTTCGTGATTCCTTTTTGCCGTAACCTGTTCATTATCTTTTCCAGTTTCTAATTCTCTCCATCACCTCTTCAGGAGAGATGAGCGAAAGACAGTTATAATGCCTGCATTGCTCAAGAAGGCACCGTTTGCACTCAGGGACCGGTGGCTCAAAAACCAGTGAGGTCGTAAGGGGACGCCACCGTGTTTTCCTGTTAACCCTTGACGGAGCAAAAAATGCAACGATATCTGTTTTTACCGCAGATGCAATGTGCATGGGACCGGTGCTGTTGCCGATAAAGAGCTTTGCCCGTGCGATGATCCCGGCAAGTTCACTGAGATTTGTCAGCCCCGAGAAATTAATGACGCGCCCATTGCACCCTTCCCTTATTGTTTCAGACTGTTCATACTCCTGTTTTGTTCCAGAGAGAACGATAGAATATGGTGTTTCTTCAAGCAGTAATCTGATGAGGTTCTTGAAGTGTTTCAGTGGCCAGGAAAGGGTTGAGCCGCCTGAGCCCGGATGGATCACAATAAACTCCTTAGTATCTATGCCTTTTTCCTTCAGGAGTGACGATGCTGCATGCAGCATTGCTTTAGATATGATCAACGCCGGCGCTTTGAGCGATTCCTTGATCCCCAGAGGCATGAGGAGCCCGAGATTATACTCTATTTCATGCTTATCGGACGATTTCCTGTGCTCATAAACTCTTCTGTTCAAGAGGAGGTTGTACCACCGGTATCCTGTGCCAATCCTCTCTGGAATGCGCGCGCAGAAGAGCATCAGTGAGAGTGAAAAACCGGGATAGAGGAGAAAAGCGATGTCAAACCGCTCATGCTTGAGCATGTGCACGCTTTTCATGAATGCCCCGTTATTGTAGGGAATGACATGATCGATGTAGGGTTGCTGTTGTATCAGATGCACGAGGGGTTGCCGTACCAGATAGCTTATTTCTGAATCGGGGAAATGCTCTTTTAGAGTTTGGGCAACGGGAAGAGAAAGGACAACATCACCAATTTTATCGGTCCTTGAAATGAGAATTCTCATATTTCATTATTATTATAAAAAGGGTACAAAGTCAAGGGAAATAAGAGACAGAGGGCAGAGGGCAGAGGGCAGAGGGCAGAAAGACCAAAGGCTACAAAGTAAACGAATGAAACGATTAAGTGATGTATGATAGCGTACTGTATCTTCATTGTCTTTACTGTCATTCGCTTCTCTTGAGGACAGGTTTGAAAAAGGTGTCATTCTGAGTAATCTGTTCTCTATTGACTCTGGAAGAATCTCTAA
>SOKD01000277.1 GCA_004376305.1 Candidatus Cloacimonadota bacterium
ATAGCAGAGACAGAAACGACCACTATTCTTTTGCAGGGGGAGACAGGAACGGGAAAGGATATCCTGGCACGGGCGATTCATCAGGCAAGTAGTCGAGCAAAAGAGCCCTTTATTAGTATTCCGTGCGTAAATATCCCTGGAACGCTTTTGGAAAGCGAACTTTTTGGGTATGAGAAGGGAGCATTCACTGATGCGAGGACTCAGAAGAAGGGTCTTTTAGAAACAAGTTCCGGTGGAACCGTCTATCTTGATGAGATTGGCGATGTTGATTTATCGGTACAAATGAAACTACTACGGTTTCTCGAGGAGAAAACCTTTCGAAAACTCGGGGGAATTAAGGAGATATCCGCTGATACAAGAATCATTGCTTCAACGAATAGAGATTTGGAGATGATGGTTGCCAAAGATACTTTTCGAAAGGACCTCTATTACAGATTGAAGGTTTTTCATCTCTATCTCCCTCCCCTTCGTGAGAGAAAAGAAGATATCTTACTGTTAACCAGTTATTTTGTAGATTTTTTTAAATCTGAATACAGGAAGAATGTACGTGGTGTATCTAAGGAGACAGAGGGGTTGTTGGTGACATATGACTGGCCGGGAAATGTAAGAGAATTGCGGAATGTTAATGAGCGTTGTGTAATGTTGCAGAAGAAAGGGGAACTCCAGCCAAGATATCTTCCCTCTGAAATCAGTGGAAATCACAAGACAGTACGTTCCGGAGTCAAAGGACTGGTATTTCCGGAAGATGGAATCTCCCTTGAACAGGTGGAGCATGATTTGTGTGAAGAAGCACTGAATATTGCAAAGGGAAATAAATCGAAGGCAGCCAAACTCCTTGGAATTTCACGAGATACTCTGAGATATCGACTCAAAAAGTATAGAATTAAAGTATAAATTCCTATGTAAGAATATTCACATCCTATCCGACTTTGTTATATTATAATTTGTAATGTCAATATTGAGTTACGAAATGATAATCATCCATTTGGAATTTTATCTTCAGGGATAATTAACAGGATTTGTAAGAGTTTTACTCAACGTAAGATTGGGTTATTTACCCTACCGTATTTGGTGAAAACCCCCATATCGACTTTCTCATACAATTGATTTTAGCACTATTCCTGGATTATGGGTGTTTCACTGTCGTAACTACCCGCGAATACTGAAGTTACATCCATACATTTTTTTGTTCCGGATTTTCAATATGTGGTATGGATTATGCATTATATAATGATAGAATGAAGAAAAGAATCCTGGTGGTTGATGATGAAAAGCTAATATGCTGGTCTTTAGAGAAGACTTTTTCAAATGAAGGGTACGAAGTCTCTGTTGCCGGAAGCGGCGAGCAAGCACTGGAAATGATGAAAAGCAAGAATTTCGATGTTGTCATCGCCGATGTGAAGATGCCGGGAATAAGCGGTCTTGAGCTATTAACGGAGATAAAGGAAAATAGCGATTATCTATCAACGGAGGTTATTATTATGACCGCATTTGGCTCTCCTGAATTGCTGAAGCTGGCTTATGGCAAAGGAGCTCTTGATTACATTGAGAAGCCCTTAAATCTGAGTGTATTGAAACAGAAGGTAAGTAGGGTTTGCCAACAAAAAATATCGTAAAAGGAGGTGGAAAAGACATGCGACAAACAAATCAAAAAGATAACATTAACGCAAGAGGAGGTGAAAGAGAAGTGAAAAACAGAGTTTGCATAGCAGTTATGGTAATAGCGAGCCTTTGTTTTGCTGTTTCTGCAATGGCGGTTCCGCCGGAAGCGAAGGTTAAGCCGCATGGTATAGCTCCAGGAGATGGTTATAGCTTCGTTACTGCAGCATTGAGCAATGTTGGAATTGGAACGTACGCTTTTCTTGAGGGGATTGGAACCGATGATGATGGTGATTCAATTACCGCATATGCGTGGGTAATGGTATCATCTCCTTCCGGTTCAGGCGCGACGCTTGACAGTACCGGGACACCAAATCAGAGTTTTCGAACCGACGAAGTGGGTGAATATGTAGTCTCATTGGTAGTAACCGCTGGCGGGGAAAATAGCGCACCGTACGAGATTACAATAAACGCTTCAACCTGGTGTGGCATTGGTAACGTTGGAGGCCAAACCCCGGTGTATCCCCAATGCGGAATGCTCTGTCACTCAGAGCAAAATGCCACGTGGCCAGCAACCGGTCATGCGACCATGTTTCAACGGGGGATCGATGGTATTGTGAGCAGTCACTATGGCGAGGGTTGTATTGAATGCCACACTGTTGGGTTCGATGCCGACTCACTTGCCGTGAATCATGGTTTTGACGACGTTGCCGACTCCCTCGGATGGGTCTTCCCTGATACGCTGATACCCGGTAACTTCGACTCACTTTGTGCGAATTATCCCGAGCTTGCGCAGCTCTCAAATATCCAATGCGAGAATTGCCATGGACCGGGACAGAATCATGGAGGTACAGCAGGTACGGTTGATTGGACCTACAACGAGGGTGTCTGTGGGCAATGTCACGATGCACCAACGCATCATATGTTCTCCTCACAATGGCAGGAATCAAAGCATTCCCATTCTGCAGATATGGGTTTTGTTGTTAGTAATACATCCTGTATTACCTGCATGACCTCTGGGGGATTTGTTGACTCCATAATTAACGGGAATCCACCTGTAGTTGCGGAATTTCCCGAGCCAATCAACTGCATCGCCTGTCACGATCCACATGATGCGACAAACAGTCATCAATTAAGGCTTTTCGGAACTGTTGATCTTTATGGGAATTTGGTAAATGCTGACATTTCTGCGGTCTGTATGGTTTGTCATAATGATCAGGGAGCACAGGTGGGGGAGAGTGTCCATCACTCGCAATCGGAGATGTTTGAGGGATTTGGTGGATATGAATACGCGGGACACAATTATCCGAGTGCCGCTCACACATCGGCGGTGACGGAAAAGTGTGTTCACTGTCACATGGCTGCGGTGACCGATACGTTACTCCCTGATTCCATTGAGAATTACCTGGGAAATCATACATGGAGTATGGTATTCATTGATGACCCCGATACATTCTACAATATTTATGGGTGTACGGAATGTCATGGAACGCTTCCCAACTTCGATGTCAATGGCACACAAACATTGATCTCGACTCTTCTAAACGACCTC